>JANOTJ010000563.1:0-6408 GCA_031416295.1 Chloroflexota bacterium | reverse complement strand
TAGCCGCCGAGCAGCTCGCCGGCCGGCCGTTCGGGGATCCAGGCGAAGAGCCCCTCGCTGCGCGTCTCGTCGGCACGGGTCAGGAACGCCGCCAGGAGGTCGTGCGAGGCGAGCTGGTGGATCGGCGGCGAGGGCGGCAGCGCGATCGCCCGCTGCGGGCGACCGTCGGGCCACACGAGCCGCTCGATGTCCACTCGTGCGGCCGGCGTGAGCGCGTAGGCGTAGCGGCCCCGGGGGCGCTGCACCCCGGCCGCCCAAAAGCCCGTGACGAGGCCGTACTCCGAAAGCCGGGCGAGTCGTCGCTGGGCGGTCCGCAGCTGGCCGTAGACAAGCAGCGCTGCCAGCTGCGCGGTGACGACGTCAGCCTGGAGCAGCCAGAGTAGGAGCCGCTGGTCCCGGACGGCCGCCTGACCTGCCGTCGTCCCCGCCGATCCACGAGCTCGCGACCCTGGACCTCTGCGCTGACGTCTTCGGTGGCTTTCTCCGACTCGACGCGCTGGCCGGCCTCAGGGTCGGCGATCGGGCGATCGCACTCTTTGTCGAGCGTGATTCCGGCACCGAGCGAGGCGAGGTGTTGTCGGAGAAGATCCGCCGCTATCGGTCGGCTTCGCCCGTATGCCGGACCTCCCGGTCAATGTCGGGTTCGTCGTCGAATCCGAGCGCCGCGCGCGGACCGTGCACGAACTGGCGAGCCACCGGGGCGGGCCAGACAGCCGCATGACCTTCCTGACGGCGATTGACGAGCAGCTGCGCAGGGATCCTTACGGCACCACGTGGACGGATGGCGGCCCGCAGCGGTCAACGCGAGATCTGGTGCCCATCTCGACCGGTGTCTCGTGGCCGATCGTCATGCCCGGCTGTCTATCAGGCGGCGAGGCCACCGCGGCCCTCGATGACCGCGGCCTATCGATGCTGCCCGAGCTCCAGCGGAATGTCCGATGAGCCGGCGGAATGGCTCGGAGGACATCGGATCGGAAGGGGTGGAGCACCCCGGGACGGCACGTGCCGAGATTAGGAAGCGGGCTGTCCCGGGATTTCGAGCCAACCTTCTCGAACAGCGCGAACCGCCACCTCGGTCCGCGAGCGGGTCCCGGTTCGGGCGAAGATCCTGCCCAGATGCGCTTCAACCGACTTCGAGGTGATCCCCAAGGCGACGCCGATCTCGTCGTTGCTCTGGCCTTCCGCCAACAGCCGGAGCACCTCGACCTCTCTCCCGGTCAACCCGGGATCCGATCCGGTGGGGCGGCGGTCGAAGGCGAGTCCGCCGCTGGCGGCCCTCCTGACAGCGCGAAGGAGTTCGTCCGTCGGAGCGTCCTTTGTCACGAAACCTGCTGCGCCGAGACGGAGAGCGGCGCGCAGGTACTGCGGATAGTCATACGCGGTGAAGACGACCACCGCGGTCCGGTCGAGCGCTTCGCCGAGCAGATCAAGGCCGCTCTCGGCGCCAAGCCGTACATCCAGCAGCAGTACGTCCGGCGGGGGATCGAGCGCCAGCAACTCCACCGCCTCGGCGAGGGTCGACCCGATGCCGACAACCTTCATGTCGCTCTCCCGCGCTAGGAGCGCCGCCGTCCCCTCGCGAAAGACGGGATGGTCATCCACGACTGCCAGCCGGATCGCCCGAGTCACGTTGCGGCCGCCGCCTGCCACTCGACGGCGACCATCGTCCCGCCGACCTGCTTCTGACTGAACTCGAACCGGGCTCCGACCTGTTCCGCCCGCTGCTGCATGTTCAAGAGCCCGAACTGCTCGATCGGCCGAGGCGAAAGGGCGGGCCTCGTCCGCGCGCCACCCGCATCTTCGATCGACATCGTCAGCGTGACTCCAGACGTCCGACAACGAACAACGACCGGAGGCTGGCCATGTCGAACGGCATTTGCGATCGCCTCCTGGGCGATGCGAAAGGCCGCGAGTTCCACGTCGGGCGGCGGCCGGCCATCGGCCTCGTAGCGTAACGTCACGTCCAGCCCGGTCAGGCGTCGAGCGCGGCCGACCAGCCATTCGAGCGCCGGCC
This sequence comes from Chloroflexota bacterium, assembly GCA_031416295.1. Lineage (GTDB taxonomy): Bacteria > Chloroflexota > Limnocylindria > Limnocylindrales > CSP1-4 > SPCO01. The sequence goes on along the minus strand of JANOTJ010000563.1, from coordinate 4,394 downwards.
CTACGCCGAGATCGTCGAGCATCGGCAGGCGAAGGTCGCCCGACAAATCGCGCAAGTCGGCCCCGATCTCCCTCGCGAGATCAGCCCCAGCGCGGTCACCGTTCGCGTCCAGGCGCCGCACGAGCAGCAGGACGTCCTGCAGCGGCCCATCGTGCAGGTCTGCCGCGAGCCGAGATCGTTCGGCCTCGCTGACTGCGACCGCAAGGTCGCGCTGGGCGTTCGCGCGTATCGCTACGCTAGCCAGAGGTCGCACCGCCACACGCGCCGCCACCAGGCCTCCGACCAAGGCGGCAATCGCGAGCACGAGTGCGAGGTCCCAAGGCAGGAACATGAACGAGCCCGCGACGGCTGGCGCAACGCAGCCGGCGATCACCGCCGCGCGGACAAGCACCCGGCTCGTATCCTCGACATGCATGGTCAGCGCCGCCGGGTCACGCGAGCCGCCGAACACTGCGACCCCCGCGAGCCCAACCACGCTCGCGGCAAGCAGGAACCGGGCGAGCAGTAATGGAATCGGACCGACGTCAAGCACCAGAGGAACGAGACCGACGGCCATGGCGAGGACGGCCGTCGCGCCGGTGGCAGCCAGCAACCTTGCCTGACCCTTCGAGGCCAGCCCGGCGATCCCGAGCCCGAGCGGAAGTACAGCCGTCGGCCAAAGGATGGCCACGGCCACCACGGCAGCGTCGCCCGGGATCGCCGCCAGGGGGTACAGCGAGATCGGACCGACGACGGCAGGCAGGACCCAGGGAGCAAGGCGGGCGATGCGATCAGGCAGCCTTGCGGCGCTCCGCATTGCCCAAGCGAGGCCCACGAACAGCGCGGTCGCGACCCACAGCGCGACCAGCATCCCGCCGCCAGAATCACCCACGATCTGGCTGCTCACCTCAAGGGACGGTTGATTCCCGAGCCAGTAGGCACTGACCCCCAGCAGCAGGTAGAGGCCAGCCCAGGCGATCGCGAGACGGTACGCGCGCGTGTCCATCGGTTGAATCACCGTAACAGAGCCTGGCCGCCGCCGGATGTAGGGACTTCCCTTCCGCCGCGCGGGAGATGCCGACTGGACCCTGACCCAGCCCCGATGCGAGGCTGGGTTGACGCAATAGCAGGGAGGTTCAATGGCAGCAGCAGTGATCGAGGCGAACGGCCTGAGCAAACGGTATCGTCGCGACCGGCCGCCGGCCCTCAACGGGATCGACCTCACGATCCCGGCCGGTTCGTTCGTGGCCCTGGTTGGGCCGAACGGCGCGGGCAAGACGACGCTCATCCGTTGCTGCTTGGGCTTCGAGCGGCCCTCCGCGGGGACTGTCCTGGTGATGGGCAGCGATCCGCAGGTCGACCGGACCGCGGCCTTGCTGAAGGTCGGCTACGTTGGCCAGGAGCCGGGCCTCTATCGAGACCTCTCCGTCGCCGACCACCTTGCCCTCGCGGCGGCGCTACGGCCTGGCTTCGACCGCACCGGTGCACGCGAGCGGCTGGACGACCTCGGCATCCCGGGCCGTTCGCCCGCCGGCGAGCTGTCAGGCGGGCAACAGGCACAGGTCGCGTTGGCACTCGCGCTTGGGACGCGTGCCCCTGTGCTCCTGCTCGACGAACCGCTGGCGAGCCTCGATCCGCTCGCGCGCCGGGACTTCTTGACCGTTGTGGCCGACGCGGTCCACCGCGGCGGAGTCACCGCCTTACTGGCTTCCCACATCGTCGGCGATCTCGCAGCGGTCTGCGATCGGCTGATCGTGCTGGCTCCCGGTCGCGTCATGCTCGACGACGACATCGAGCATGCTCAACAGCATCACACCCTCGTCGCACGGGCCGAGGTAGGCGACGCGGACGTCATCGGGGCCTTCGGCGACCAGCGCGGCGGCATCCTTTCTCTCGTTCGGACAATCGAGCCCGCGTCCGAGCCGGCCTCTCTGGACGACATCGTCCTCGGCTACCTTGCCGCCGGACGGCCGAGTCCAGTTGGTGCCGCCGCATGATCACGCAAGTGCGCGTGGCCTTTCGCCTACAGCGGTTCGAGATCGTCGCCCTGACGATGACCGTCGCCGTCGTGGTCATCTCGGCGCTCATCGTTCGCGGACGCCTCGATGCCGCTGCCGTGTCGCCCGAGTGCTGGTTGGCCTGGTTCGAGGGCGCCGGCCCAGGCGGTGTCGGAGCATGTGAGGACCCGGTCGTCAAGTTCCTGACCATCAACGAGGCGGAGGCAGGGAAAATCATGGCGGCGATGGCGCTCCTGCCGCTCGCCCTCGGGCTGTTCCTCGGTGTTCCACTGGTCGCCCGCGAAATCGAGGGCGGAACCGCGCCGACCGTCTGGTATCTGGCGGCGTCGCGCAGCCGCTGGCTCCTGGGTCGCGTCCTGCCGGTAGCGATGATTACGGTGCTTCTCGGCGTCGCCCTCGTGGTTGCGTCGGAGGTGGTTTGGGCGGGCCGCGAGCCTTGGTCTCCGGCGATCCGATTCGGGGACGTTGGGATGCACGGCCCGGTCGTCGCGACCAAGGCCCTCGCCGCATTCGGTCTCGCCGTGCTGACCGGTGCCGTTGTCGGCCGACTTCTGCCCGCCGTCATCGTCGGAACGATGCTCTGTCTGGTCCTCTATCTCGGCGGCGAGATGGCTCGTGGCCTCTGGTTGCAGGACGAAGCCATGCGTCACGCGAAGGTCATCGACCCAATCACCCAAGGCAGCCAGAGCAATGACTACCCAGGTGGAACCCATTTCTCCCAATGGTGGCAGACCCCCGAGGGCGACCTGCTCGATGACCAGCAGGCCCGCGATCGTGTTCCCGACGGAGTCGACCAATATGAGTGGCTCTATGACAACTTCGCCACCGTGTCGACCGGCGTGCCGGGATACATGTATCCCGAATGGGCGAGGCTCGAGACCGCTGGCTTCGGGCTTGTCGGCCTGGGGGCGCTCATCGTGACCTTCCCGATTGTGGGTCGCCGCCGGCCGCGCTAGGTGTGATTCCCGGACACGTTGTTGACAAGAGCCTGCATGGGCGTGAGCCCGCCCAACGCGCTGTGGGGTCGATGGTTGTTGTAGTGGTCGAGCCAGGGACCGAAGGCCAGGAGCCGTTCGTTGTTCGACGTGTAGGGGCGGGCGTACGCCCATTCGTCGAGCATGGTCCGATTGAAACGCTCGGACTTGCCGTTGGTCTGGGGCCGGAAGGGCTGGGTCCGCAGGTGCCGGGCACCGATCTCGTCGAGCGCCTGGGCGAACGCCCGCGAGGCGGTGTAGTTCTTGGCGTTGGCGGTGATCACCCGCTCGATGCGCTCGCCCAGCCTCGCGAACCGGGCCGCGGCCTCACGCAGGAACGCCGCGCACGTCGTCCCGCGCTCGTCAGGGTAGACCGCGGCATAGGCGACCCGGCTCATGTCGTCGACGACCTGGTGGATGTAGTCGTAGCCACGGTGCGCCCGCGGGGTGCCGTGGCCACGGCCGCGGAAGTGGTGGCCGCCGCCGTCGGGGATGCGCCCGAGTTTCTTGACGTCCATGTGGAGCAGCTCGCCCGGTCGCTCGCGGACGTAGCGGATGGGGATGCCCGTGGGTCGATCGCGGTCGGCCAGGCGGGATAGGCCGTGGCGCTCCAGGACGTCGCCGATGTCGAGCGCGGCACGCCCAGGAGCGGGCTCAGGCGATGCGGTCCGACGCCCAGTTCGTGGCGCGCCAGCAGGATCGCCTCGACGACGCCTGGTTCGAGTGCCCGGGGCGAATGATGCGGGCGGGAGGTCCGATCCTCGAGTCCGTCCTGGCCCTCGTCACGAGAGCGGCGAACCCACTTCGTCGCGGTCTGGCGGGTTACCCCGGCGGCTTCCGCCGCCCGGGCGATCGTCCAGCCCTCCGTCTCGACCCGGTCCACCAGCAGTTGTCGACCGAACACTGTCAATTTCGCCCTACGATGTGCCACGAGAGCCTCCGACTGGCTTGGGATCCCAACACCCCAAACCGTGTCGCGAGGCTCTCGTTTGTCAACAACGTATTCGTGAATCACAGCTAGGCGAGCATCGCGACCGGCAGGTCCTCCGAGCCATCGAGCTCGACGTGCCCAACGCGGGTGGCAGGGGGCTTCCCAAAGGGACGGGCGGCTTCCCGCCGATCAGCGCCGCGAGCGCCCCGTCCTGGCAGCGATCAGCACGATCAACGCGCATCCGACGACGAGCGGCACGACACCAACGGCGGTCCAGAGGGATCGCGAGACTATATCCAGCGCTTAGAGCCGCGCGGGTACCTCCCACCGGGGCCCTGGGGCTACCTAACTTTAGTGGAGACCGAAGAGCAGCGCCAGCCCAATCGCGAGGGGAGGGAGGAAGAGCGTCAAGGGCGGTACGTCGCCTGCGATCACGAAACCCCCCAAGACGAGCAGAGCGAACACGCTCGTTCCGGCTCCAACAAGCGACGA
>JANOTJ010000562.1:0-9655 GCA_031416295.1 Chloroflexota bacterium | reverse complement strand
CATCCCGACCTTGTGCTGGATGGCTCCGCTGATGCCCAGGGCGAGGTACAGCTGCGGCTTGACGATCTTGCCGGTCTGGCCGATCTGCTGGCTGTACGGGATCCAGCCGCTGTCCACGGCGGCGCGTGACGCACCGACGGCGCCGCCCAGCAGCGTGGCGAGCTCGCCGACGAGCGCAAACCCGTCGGGTCCGCCGACACCGCGACCGCCGGACACGATGATCCGGGCGTCGTCGATGGATACGGCTGCGCCCTCGGCCACGACGTGGTCCACGACGCGCACCGGCGCGATGGCCGGCACTGCGGCGCCGGTGCGCTCTGTGGTACTGGAGCGCTCCGTGACCTCGCCCTGGGCCGGAAGCGGCTCGGCGGTCACGCTGTTGGGGCGCACGGTGAGGATCCCGCGGCCCGTGCTGAACGCGCCTTCGGTGATGAGCTTGCCGCCGAACACGCTGTGGGTCGAGACGGGCCCGATCGGGGCATCCGTGCCCGCGGCGACGCCCACGGCGACGCCCACGGCGACGCCCACCGCGTTGGCCAGCACGCCGAGTCCGGTCAGGGCGGAGAGCGCCCCGGCGAGGTCGCGGCCGTCAGGGCTCGCCGGCAGGACCACGACGTCCACGCCATCGAGGTCTGCCGCGACCAGCGCGGCGATCTCCGAGGCCGTCGCGCCATCGGCCACGGCCACGTCCAGGGTCACCTCGGCCAGGTAGGTGGCGAGTTCCGTGGCGGCCGCCGCGGCGCCGGCCCCGGGCACCAGGCCTCGCGCGTCGCCGAGGGTCCGCGCCAGGGTCGCGATCTCGGTGGACAGCTTCGTCAGCGCGCCGTCCGCTCCGACCTCGCCAACGACCAGGATCGTGGCCATCAGATGAGCCCCCGCGACTCGAGGAACGCGACGACCAGGCGCGCGGCCTCGTCCGGGCTATCGCGGATGACCTGGGTCGCGGCCCGGGCCTCGGGCTTGCGCTGGCCGACGACCCGCGTGGTGGCCGCGGCCAGCCCGACCGTCGCCGGATCGATGCCAAGGTCGGCCAACGATAGCGTGACGATCTCCTTGCCCCTAGCGGCCATGATCCCCTTGAGCGATGGGTAGCGCGGTTCACCGAGGGCCTGCGTACCGCTGATGAGGGCCGGCATGGGCGCCTCCAGTACGTCGTAGCCAGTGGGCGTGATGCGGTCCACCTGCACCGTGCGCGCAGCGGCGTCGGGTCGGATATCGGAGGCCCACGACAGGTACGGCAGCGAGGCCAGGGCCGCCACGCCGGCCGGGACCGTGCCCGCGAACCCGTCGGAACTGTCCACGCCGGCAAGCACGAGATCGAATTCGAGCGTCGCCAGGGCCGCAGCAAGGACCCGCGTGGTCGCCACGATGCACGAGCCCGCGAGCGCAGGATCGGTCACGAGGACCCCGCGGTGGGCGCCCATGGCGAGGGCCTTGCGCATCGTCTCGGGGGCACTCGCCGGCGCCATGGTGAGCAGGATGACCTCGCCCTCTCCGGCCGCCGCAACGAGCTTGAGCGCCTTCTCCAGGACGTACTCGTCGTTGCCGTTCACGACGGCCGGGCTGTTGGCCCGATCCAGCCGGCCGTCGGGCCCCAGGCGCTCGCCACCGGACGCGGGATCCGGCACCGGTTTCGTGAGGACGACGATGCGCACCGGGCGAAGACCCTCCCTGTCGTGTGGCCGCGCGTCGCGCGCTCAGTCGCCCTTGCCAAGCAGGGCCCGCGCGATCACGAGACGCTGGATCTGTTGGGTTCCTTCGTAGAGCTGGGTGATCTTGGCGTCACGCATCATCCGCTCGACCGGGAACTCGTCGATGTAGCCGTAACCGCCCAGCACCTGGACGGCGTCGGTCGTGACCCGCATCGCGTTGTCACCGGCCACGAGTTTACACATGGCCGACCATCGACTCGCGTCGGGCGCCCCGGCATCGATGCGGACGCACGCCGCATACAGCAACTGCCGTGCCGCTTCGGTCCCGGCATCCATGTCCGCGAGCATCGCGCCGATCTGCTGGAAGTCGCCGATGCGCTGCCCGAACTGACGCCGATCCTTCGCGTACTGGGTCGCGACATCGAGCGCGCCCTGGGCGATGCCCACGGCCTGGGCCGCAATGCCGGGTCGGCTGCGATCGAGCGTGCGCATGGCGATGTCGAAGCCATCGCCCTCCGCGCCGAGGCGGTTCGCGGCCGGCACCCGCACGCCATCGAAGGCGAGCTCGGCCGTGGGACTGCCGCGCAGGCCCATCTTGTGCTCGATGCGGGTCACCGCGAATCCCTGGGTCGGGAGCTCGATCACGAAGGCGCTGAGCCGTCGATGTCGGGGCGCCTGCGCGTCGGTCAGCGCGAAGACCACCAGGAGATCGGCGACCGAGCCCTGACTGATGAAGCGCTTGGAACCATCGATCAGGTAGTCGTCGCCGTCACGGGTCGCCGTCGTGCGCGTCGCGGCGACGTCGGAGCCTGCCTCGGCCTCGGTCAGGGCGAATGCGATGAGCTGCTCCCCGGACGCCAGCCGCGGGAACCAGCGCGCCTGCTGCTCCTCCGTACCGGCGAGCGTGATCGGCAGCGATCCGAGCTCCTGGACCGCGAGGATGAGTCCGGTCGTGGCGCACGCGCGACTCAATTGCTCCACCGCAAGGCACACGCTCAGCAGCTCGCCGCCGAGACCGCCGTGCTCCTCGGGAAACGGCAGGGCCAGGATGTCGTGGTCGGCCAGCAGCCGGCGCAGGTCCTCGGGGAACTCGCCGGTCCGGTCCACCGCGGCAGCCCGTGGCGCCACGCGCTCGTCGGCGAGGACGCGAACGGCGTCGCGGAGCATCTGGTGCTCCTCGCGGAGGCGGTACGGCCCGAAGTCACGCGCCCCGTCGGTCACCCCGACATCGTACCGCGGCACCCCATGGTCCCGGCTGGCTTTCCGGGGCGACCCTCCGCTACGCTCTGGGCGACGCGGACGAGCGCTCGGCACGGGGGCCGGGGTTCCAGCCCGCGGAGGGACAGCCATGGACCAGACGACCACGCTGCTCGCGCTCATCGGTGCGGCGGCCCTCGGCATCCTGGGGACGCTCGGCATCCTGCGCCGGCAGCGCAAGGACGTCGAGGCGTCCACCCGCGAGAGCCCCTACGCCGCGAGCACGGAGGGCATGCTCCGCTGTCCGAACTGCGGGGTCGGCAACCTCGTGACGGACCGCGACTGCTCCGACTGCGGCCGACGCCTCCCGGGCTGAACCCTAGACGACGGGCAGGCGCCGGTCCGCGGGTGCGCTTGCGAGGCGCGCGGCGAGGACCTCGCTGATGTCCATCGCGCTGACCGCGGGAGCGCCGTCAGCCGTCGCCTGCGCGAGGCCGTCGCTGAGCATGACCATGCAGAACGGGCAGGACGTGGCGACCGTCGCAGCCCCGGTCTCCAGCACCTGCCGGGTCCGCTCGGCGTTGATCCGCGTGCCCCGGGTCTCCTCCATCCACATCCGCCCGCCACCGGCACCGCAACAGAACGTCTGCTTGCCACTGCGCTCCATCTCCACGACGTCCACGCCGGCGGCCCCGAGCACGGAACGGGGAGCGGCCACGACGCTGTTGTAGCGAGCGAGATAGCACGAGTCGTGGACGGTGACGGAGCCCGGGCGATGGTCGCCGGTGGACGACCCGGCATCCTCGGGCAGGGTGACCAGACGCCCGGATGTCACGAGCTCGGAGAGATACGTCGAGTGGTGCTTGACCGTGAACGCGCCGCCCAGCTGGCCATATTCGTTGGCGATGGTGTTGAAGCAGTGGGGGCAGGCGGTCACGATCGTCCGCTCGCCCATCCCGTAGCGGTTCAGCGTCTCGACCGCCGCGGACGCCAGGATCTGGAAGACGTAGTCGTTGCCCATCCGGCGCGCCGGATCGCCTGTGCACGACTCCTCCTGGCCGAGGACCGCGAACGACACGCCCGCGGCGTGCAGGCACGTCGCCACCGCCCGGGCGACCTTCTGGTTGCGCGGATCGAAGGCCGCCGCGCAGCCGACCCAGTAGAGCACCTCGAGGGTATCGAGCTCGTCGCCGGCGGCGACCTCCGCGGCCGTGCGCACGGGGAACGGCAGCGGCTTCGTCCAATCCATGCGCGTCGACGCCGGCTGGCCCCACGGGTTGCCCTGGCCCTCCATGGCCCGGAAGGCCGGCGTCAGTTCGGGCGGGAACCGCGATTCCTCGAGCACGAGGTTGCGTCGGATGCCGACGATCTTGTCGACGTGCTCGATGAGCACGGGGCAGGCCTCCACGCACGCACCACAGGTCACGCAGTCCCAGACCGCCTCGTAGGGCATGATCCCGCCGACCAGCGGCGCCGCCATGGCGCCGACGTCCGGGACCGGCGCGGCCAGGCCATGCGACTCGCGCACGATCGGCGAGTTCGGGATGAAGTCGATGGTCGCCTCGGCCGCCTCGGCCATGTCGCGGATGCCCATGATCATCGTCTTGGGGTTGAGCGGCTTGCCGGTGGCCACCGCCGGGCAGGCTTCCTGGCAGCGGCCGCATTCCGTGCACGTGAACCCGTCGAGGAGGTCCTTCCAGCCGAGGTCCTGGAGCGTCTTGAGGCCAAACGTCGCCGTCTCGTCCTCGAGGTCCATCCTGGGCAGTTCCCCGCGCGGGCCGAGCTTGCGGAACCAGATGTTCACGAAGCTCGTGTACACGTGGAAGTGCTTGTTCGTGGGGATGTACAGCAGGAACGTGGCCAGGACCGCGACATGTGCCCACCACAGGACGACGAAGGCGCCGTTCGTGAGTTCCGGCCCGAGCGCCCGGAGCGGGACCGCCAGCGGGTTCGAGAGGATCGCGCCTTCGATGTCGCCGTGCGCGGCGACTTCGAAGGCCTGGGCGAAGAACTCGGTCGAGACGACGAGGGTGATCATGGTCAGGATGCCGAGCCCGGTCCGGTCCAGGGTCAGGCGGGCGGGCCGCGCGACCAGCCGCCGCCAGAGCATGTAGCCGATCATCGCCAGCACGGCCACCGCCAGCACATTCTGGATCGCTACGAGCGCGGTCCAGATCGCTCCCTCGAAGGGCATGCTGACGACCGCCTGGAGCAGCCCGCCGGTGACGATGTTGATGTTCGCGGTCAGCAGCAGCGTGGAACCGAGGAAGAAGACGTAGTGGGCGATGCCCGGCCACGTCCAGCGGAACATCTTCGTTTGCAGGATGCCGTAGCGGAACAGCCCGAACGCTCGCCGACCGACCTCCGAGGCGGCCACGGGCCCGCCCGAATGGACGGCCGTGAAGATCCGCAGGCGCCGGGCGAGGACCACGAGGAAGATCGCGAAGGCACCCCAGAAGATCGGGAAAACGAGCGGGTAGCCAGGCACGAGCTCGAACGCCGGGAACATCAGTCGGCGCCCGTCTCGAGTGCCCGCTCCCCGTGGTCGAACGGACCGGCCAGGGTCTCGAGCGCGTGGTCGAGCACGGCCTCGATGGCGGTCAGCGACTCCAGGGCGCCCCTGGGGCTGCCCGGGAGGTTGACGATGAGCGTCTGGCCGCGGACCCCCACGATGCCCCGGGACAGGTCCGCCAGCGGCGTGCTGGCCCGACCTGCCGCACGCATCGCCTCGGCCAGCCCCGGGACTTCGTACTCGATGACGGCCTGGGTCGCCTGCGGCGTGACGTCTCGTGGCGTGAGACCCGTACCGCCGGTGGTGACCACGAGCTCGTGGTCGGCTGCGCCCTCGATCAGGGCCGCCTCGAGCTGCCAGCGCTCGTCCGGCACGGTCTGACGGTCGACGACGTAGCCGAGGGCCAGGAGTCGGGACGCCACGTCCGCGCCTGACGCGTCCTCGCGCGCCCCTGCCGCCACCCCGTCGCTCGCCGTGATCACGAGCGCCCGCTTCATCCGGGTCGCTTCCGGCCCCTGGCGATGCGTCCCGCGGCGCGGTCGCCGGGACGTGGGCCACGGGGTGCCGGCGGTCCGTCCATCCCGGGCTGCGGCGCCGGCGGGAGCGCTCGATGCCATTCCCCGGACTTGCCGCCGCTCTTGGACAGCAGCCGGACGGCACCGATCTCGGCTCCGCGCTCCACCCCCTTGACCATGTCGTAGATGGTCAGAGCGGCCACCGACGCGGCGGTCATCGCCTCCATCTCCACGCCGGTCTGCCCGGTCGTGGCGGCCTCGGCCCGGCTGCGCAGGACCCCGGCCGCCCGATCCGGGGTGATCGCCACCTGAAGATCGGTCAGGCCCAGGGGATGGCACAGCGGGATCAGGTCGCTCGTGCGCTTGCCGCCCATGACCCCGGCGATCTCGGCCACGCCCAGGACGTCACCCTTGGACCCGCCGCCGTCGATGACCATGCTCATGGTCTCGGGCGACATCGTGACCGTGGCCTCGGCGACGGCGCGCCGGGCGGTCACGGGCTTGTCCGAGACATCGACCATGCGCGGCCGTCCCGCGCGATCGACATGCGACAGGCGGCGGCGTTCAGCTCGGGGAGCGGGTCGGCGGTCCATCAGCGTCGAGGATAGCGGCCCGGCGAAGCGCCGGTCACGCGCGGTCGAGCCACCACAGCTCCACCTCGGCTCCGGCGGGCAGGCTGTCGTCGGCCTCAGGGATGACGGCCAGGGCGTCAGCGACAGCCAGGGCGGACATGACGTGGCTGCCCTGGCCGCTCGCACCACCGGTCAGGGTCACCTGGACGCGTCCGGCATCGTCCCGGACGGGGCTGCCGTGCACGTCGCGCTCGGCGGTCACCCGGATGAATGCCCGGCGGCCGCTGCTCTTGGTCACGGGATCGCGCAGCACCGCCCGATCACGCGGCCGGAACCACTGGTCGGGGCGATGCCCGGCGAGGCGCCGGAGTGCCGGCCGCACGAAGATCTCGAAGGTGACGAACGTCGAAACGGGGTTGCCGGGCAGACCGAACAGGAGCGTGGGCGGGCCGGCGCCATCGTCGCCGGGCGCGCGGGCGGTCCCGAAGGCGAATGGTTTGCCCGGCTGGACGGCCACGCGCCACAGCTCGATGGAGCCGAATGCCTCGAACGCTGCGCGGACGACGTCATACGGTCCGACCGAGACGCCGCCGGACACGATGATCGCGTCGGGTCGCTCCATCAGGCCGGCGCACAGTCGGGCGCGCACGTCGTCGAAGCGATCGGCAGCGATGCCCAGCTGGCGCGGCTCGGCGCCTGCGGCCTCGACCATGGCCGTCAGCGCAGGCCCGTTGGCATCGGGGATGCCGGCCGGTCCAAGCTCGCGCCCGGCCGCGCGGACTTCGTCACCCGTGGCGAGGATGCCCACGATCGGACGTCGATGGACGAGCAGCCGGTCGAGGCCGACCCCGGCCACCAGGCCGAGCACGGCCGGGGTGAGCACCGTGCCCGCCGTGACGATGGTCGCTCCGGCGGCAAGGTCGCTTCCCGCCCGGCGGATGGAACCCCCGGCGGGCACCGCGACATGGACGTGGATCGCCGCGGGCAGCGGCCCTGTGGCATCCCGGCCGCGAGGTCCGGCGGGCGTCCCATCGTCTGACAGCAGCGTCGTCTGTTCCACGGGGACGACGGCGCTGGCCTGTGCCGGCACCTGCGCGCCCGTGGCGATACGGATGGCCTGTCCACGCCCGACCGACCGATCCGGGGCGCTCCCGGCGCGGACCTCCCCGACGACGTCCAGGCGGACCGGCTCGTCGTTGCTGGCAGCCGCGACGTCATCCGCCCGGATCGCGTACCCATCCATGGCCGAGTTGTCCCAGGGCGGCAACGGGATCGGGCTGACCAGGCCTTCTGCGGCGACTCGGCCGCGCGAGTCGGCCAGCCAGGCGGTCTCGGCCTTGGTCGGGCCGGCGATCGCGGCGTCCACGAACGCGCGGGCCTCCTCGACGGTGAGCAAGCGGTCGCCCGCGGTGCCCGCCGGGACCGCCTGAGCCGCCTTGGCCGCCTTGTCCGCCCTGGCCGCCTGGGCCGCCCTGGCCGCCCTGGCCGCCTGGGCCGCGTCGCCGCTCACGGCTTGACGCCCCGCGCCGCCTCCCGGGCCCGGACGGCCGCCGCGACCGCTCTGCGCGTGACCATCCCGGCGAGCACGCCGCCCTCGTGCACGGGCAGCCCATCGAGCGCATTGCGCTGGAGCAGGTCGAGCACGTCCCGGATCGACATGGCCGGGGTGACCTCGGGCAGCGACGCGGACGCGACCACGATGTCCGAGGCGTGCGTCGTGGGCCAGCGATCCCGACGGATGCGCATGACCTGGCGCGCACCCAGGATGCCGATGACCTCATGGTCGCGCATGACCGGCACGGCACCCGACGCCGAGCCGTCGAGCAGCTGGCCGGCGAAGGTATCGAGAGTCAGACCAGCCGGGATCCCCGTGACGTCGCGCTCCATGACGTCGTCCACGACGATCCCCTCGAGCAGGTCGTCGACATCGGCGCTGCGCTCGACGGCGCGCGAGATGGAGATCAGGAACCAGCCGAAGGCAGCGAGGAACAGCCCATCGATGGCGTCCACGAGCAGGACCACGGCGAACCCGACGAAGGCCGCGATGCGACCAAGCCAGCGTCCCGTGCGTGCCGCCGCCCGAAGCCCCTCAGCCGCGTCACCGGTCCGCGCCCAGACGACGGCGCGAATGACCCGGCCGCCATCGAGTGGATAGGCCGGCAGCAGGTTCACGAGGCCAAGCAGCAGGTTGAGGACCCCGACCACGGCGGCGATCCGTCCGATGGTCGTGGCCGCGCCGCCGGCCGCACTGCCGAGCACGATCGTGACCGCGAAGAGCAGGGCGAGGCCGACCCCCAGGCCGAGGCTCACCAGCGGCCCCGCCAGCGCGACCATCGCCTCGTCGCGGGGCCGGGCCGCTTCGAGGTCGGGGCCCGCGGCGCCTCCGAAGACGTACACGATGACCGGGCCGCCGGGCAGGCCGGCTCGTCGGGCGACGACGGCGTGCCCCAGCTCATGGGCCAGGGCCGATCCGAGGAACCCCGCCGCGACGATCCCGCCGATGAGCCAACCCACGACCGGCGTGGCATCCGGTGCCAACACGTCGACCTGGGTCACCACGGTCACGGCGATGAGAGCGAGGATGAGTGCCCACGAGACGTGGATGCGGATCTCGAACCCGAACAGGCGCGCGACCGGCAGGGCGTTCATCGAGCCCGCGCAGCGATCTGGCCCGTGGCAAGGTCCATGCCGACGGCCGCATCCCGTGCCCGGCGGCCCGCGACGATCGCCACGACCGCGGCGAACGCGACCGCGACAGCACCCACGGCCACCGATGTCTCCTGCCAGAACCGGAACGGGAAGAGCTGGACCAGCCGTTCCGTGCCCGGGTCGAACGTGTACGAGCCGCCCGAGAAGAAGATCCGGTGGAAGATCTCGAACAGGACGTCGAAGGCGACGAACGCGGCGAGACCGAGGCCGACGAGGCCGACGATGAGCCCGATCGCGCCGGCGCGCACGGCGCCGAAGGTCCGGACACGACCGAGCGCGTCACCGCCGCGCATGCGGGCGACCACGATGGCCGCGCCTGCCAGCAGCACGGCCGCACCGAAGAAGCCCATGAACACGGTTCGCACGTCGCCCATGTGCGCCCGTTCGCGGTCGTTCAGGACGGGCGTGCCGTCCACGATCACAGCGAACGCAGGCGGCCCGATCACGAGGTCGGCGAGGATCGCATCGGTCGCCACGCGGAGCTGTGCCTCGCTGAAC
>JANOTJ010000561.1:0-15043 GCA_031416295.1 Chloroflexota bacterium | reverse complement strand
GACCGAGGCGCTGACCGTCGGCGACCCGATCGTGCGGGCCAACTTCCTCGGCCCGGTCATCGACGCGCGAGCCGTGGAGCGACACCAGGCGGCGGTCGCCGAGGCGCGCCGGGACGGCCAGGTGTTCATCGGCGGCGAGCGGCTCTCGGACGGGGACCTCGCTCGCGGCCACTACGTCGAACCCACGGTCGTCGGCGGGCTGCCGGCGTCGCATCGGGTCTTCCGCGACGAGTTCTTCGCGCCACTGACCGCCGTGGCCGCGGTGGACTCGCTGGACGAGGCCCTGGCTCTGGCCAACGATTCCGTGTACGGACTGACCGCCGGCGTCTATTCCGAGGATCCGGGCGAGGTCCAGCGCTTCCTGGACGGGATCCACGCGGGCGTGCTGTATGTGAACCGGCGGGCCGGGGCCACGACCGGTGCATGGCCGGGGATCCAGGCCTTCGGTGGCTGGAAGGGCAGCGGCTCCACCGGCAAGGCGGGCCTCTCCATGTACTACGTGGCGCAGTTCCTGCGCGAGCAGAGCCACACCGTCGTGGACTGAGGCGCCTCGACGCGGTGGAGCACCGACTGAGGCGGGGAGTGCTCGCCTCAGACACGCTCTGGGCACGAATGAGCACCGCCCACGCCACCAGGATGCAGGCTTGTGTCGTCTGGGAGATCGATCACGAGGCGTTCGTCGCGGAAGTGTGTCTGAGCGACACACGAGTGGGACGTCGGCGGCGATGATGCTGCCGGCGACCGGCGTCGCGGGCCTCTGATCGTCGGCTATACTGCCTCCGATATCCAGTCTGCATACTCCCTATGCATCGCAGCCGAGGTGGCCCGTTGTCCCACGACGCGTCGCGGCTCGCCGGTGACCGCCCCGTGCCGAGCCTCATCACCGAACTTCCGGGCCCCAGGGCTCGCGCCCACGTCAGCTACGACGAGATGTGGACGTCGCCGAGCCTGCCCCGGGCGTACCCCATCGTGCCGGTTCGCGGCGACGGCCTCGTCGTCGAGGACATCGACGGCAATCTCTTCCTCGACTTCGCCGCCGGGATCGCGGTCACCTCGACGGGCCATTCGCACCCGAAGGTGGTCGCGGCCATCACGGAGCAGGCCGCCGAGCTGATCCACTTCTCGGCCAGCGACTTCTACCTGCCGATCTATCCCGAGGTCTGCCAGCGCCTGGCCGAACTCGCACCGATCGCTGGACGGGCGAGGACGTACCTGGGCAACTCGGGGGCCGAGGTCGTGGAAGCGTCCATCAAGCTCGCCCGCTACGCGACCCATCGGCCGTACGTCGTCGCGTTCCTCGGCGCGTTCCACGGACGCACCTACGGCGCCGTATCGCTGACGGCGTCCAAGGCCAAGTACCACGCGGGCTTCGGGCCGCTCCTGCCCGGGGTCTTCCACGCGCCGTTCGGTCGTGTGGCTGATCTGCGCTGGTTCGACGAGGTCCTCTTCGAGAAGCTCGTGCCCGCCAACGAGGTCGCGGCCATCATCGTCGAGCCGATCCAGGGCGAGGGCGGCTACATCGTCCCCGAGGACGGCTTCCTCCAGGGCCTGCGCGCCATCTGCGACGAGCACGGCATCCTGCTCATCGCGGACGAGATCCAGTCCGGGGCCGGGCGCTCCGGCAAGATGTGGGCGGTGGACCACTGGGGCGTGCGGCCGGACATCCTGTTGACCGCGAAGGGCATCGCGTCGGGGATGCCGCTCGGCGCGATGGTCGCCCGGGCCGACCTGCTGGAAGCCTGGGGCCCGGGTGCCCACGGCTCCACGTACGGCGGCAATCCGGTGGCCTGTGCCGCGGCCCTTGCCACCATCGACCTGCTCGAAGGTGGGCTCGTGGCCAACGCCGCGGTGCGCGGCGACCAGGCGCTGGCCGGTCTGCGGCCGCTCGTCGGGACGTTCGACGGGCTCGTCACCGCCGTCCGCGGCATGGGGCTCATGCTGGCCGTCGAGTTCGACACCGCGGAGCATGCCGAGGAGGTCCAGTGGGCCTGCTTCGAGCGCGGCCTGCTGGTCCTGGAGTGCGGTTCGTCGAGCGTTCGCATGTCGCCCGCCCTGACCGTGTCCGAGGGCGAGATGGTCACCGCCCTGCGGATCTTCGAAGAGGCGGTCAGGCACGTCGTGGGTCATGGCCCGGAGGTCCTCGCCGAGGTGATCAAGGCGAGCGCCCTCCACGAGGTCGAGGCGGCGGGCTGACCGTCCGATGGCAGCCTCAAGGGTGGTATCCAAGGTCGCGACGATGCGCGATGCGATCGCCGCGCTGGTACGCGATGGGGACACCGTGGCGATCGAGGGCTTCACGCACCTCATCTCGTTCGCGGCCGGCCACGAGATCATCCGCCAGGGCAGGCGGGACCTGACCCTGGCGCGCCTCACGCCCGACGTTATCTACGACCAGATGGTCGCGGCTGGCGTCGCCCGCAAGATCGTGTTCTCGTGGCTCGGCAATCCGGGCGTCGGTGGCCTGGGAGCCATCCGTCGGCGCATCGAGGGGGACATCCCCGAGCAGCCCCTCGAGGTCGAGGAGTACAGCCATTTCGGGATGGTGGCGCGCTACACGGCGGGGGCCATGCACCTGCCGTTCTTCCCCCTGCGCTCCTACTTCGAGACCGACCTGCCGGTGGCCAACCCGCTGATCCGGCCGATCGTGTCGCCCTACGGCGAGGAGACGATCTACGCGGTGCCGCCGCTCCATCCGGACGTGACCATCGTGCACGCCCAGCGCGCCTCGGCCGCCGGCGACACCCAGGTCTGGGGTCTGCTCGGCTGCCAGAAGGAGGCGGCCTTCGCCGCCGATCGAGTCATCGTGGTCGTGGAGGAACTCGTGTCCGACGAGGTCATCCGGGCCGATCCGAACCGGACGATCATCCCAGGCTTGATCGTCGACGCCGTCGTCGTAGAGCCCTGGGGGGCCCATCCGTCCTACGTCCAGGGCAGCTACGATCGCGACAACCGCTTCTACCTGGACTGGGATCCGATCTCCCGCTCCGAGGACGCCGTGCAGGCCTGGCTGCGCGAGTGGGTCTACGACCTCGATGGTCGGGCCGCGTACATGGACAAGCTGGGCGCCGAGCGGATGGGCCTGCTACGGCCGTCCGCGTCCGCGCCGAGCGGTGCCGTGGACTACGGAGAGTACCGGTGACGGCCTGGGTATCCGCCAACGGGCAGCGGGCATGACAGAGCGAAGGGTGGCCGGTGATCCGCGCGCATTCAGCAAGGCCGAGATGATGATCGTGGCCGCCGCGCGCGCGCTGGAGGGCCAGCGTGTGTGCTTCGTCGGTGTCGGTCTGCCCAACATCGCGGTTAACCTCGCCCAGCGCACGGTCGCGCCCGAGCTCGAGATGGTCTACGAGGCCGGCGTCTTCGGCGCTCGACCGGCGCGCCTGCCCCTGAGCATCGGCGACCCGACGATCGTCACCGGGTCCACGGCTGTCGTCAGCATGCTCGAGCTGTTCGGGTACTACCTTCAGGGCGGGCTCATCGACGTCGGCTTCCTGGGCGCGGCCCAGATCGATCGGTTCGGCAACATCAACACGACCGTGATCGGCGACTACAAGCACCCGACCACGCGCCTGCCGGGCAGCGGCGGCGCGTGCGAGATCGCCATCAACGCCCGCCAGGTCTTCGTGATCATGCGCCAGAGCACGCGCAGCTTCGTCGAGCGCATCGATTTCCGGACGAGCCCGGGCAATCTCGGGGGCGCCGAGCAGGCCGAGCGCATCCGGCGCAAGGGCGGCTGGCTCGGGCGCGGGCCGTCCGTGGTCGTGACCGATCTCGGCATCTACCACTTCGACGAGTCCGGGGAGATGCGCCTGGACTCGCTCCACCCGGGCGCGACCGTCGAGGCGGTCCGGGCCAGCATCGGGTGGGACATCAAGGTCGCCCAGGCGCTGGCCACGACCGAGCCGCCGAGCCACGAGGAGCTGCGCCTCGTGCGCGAAGAGCTCGATCCGGGTGGCGCCTACACGAAGTAGCAGGCCCGCGGGGGGGTACCTCCGGCCCGCGGCCGGGGGACCGCTGGCCCATCCGGGCCCGCCCCCCGACGCGACATCCTTCTCTGACATGAACGGATCCGCCGCGCGCGCCATCTCGCCCGATCGCCTGGTCATCCGCTACCTCGACCGGACCACGACCGCCTCGCCGGTCGCGGCGGGGCTCCGGGTGGTCGGTCGCGAGACGGTGTCGACGTCACGGCTGCTGGCGGCGCTGTCCACGGCGCTCGACCTCACCGAGGGCCAGCTCCCCGGGCACGCGCTCCGAACCGCCTACCTCGCGATGCGCGTCGCGGACGTGCTGAAGCTGTCCGATCCTGACCGCAGAACGCTGTTCCGGGCCGCCCTGCTGAAGGATGCCGGGTGCTCGTCCAACGCCGCAGCGGTCAGCCGCATCTTCGGCGGGGATGACATCGCCATCAAGCGCCAGATGGCGACCAATGGACGTTCAGTCCTCGACCACGCGGCCTTCACGATGCGCAATCTCCCATCCACCGAGCCCCTGCCCAGGCGCCTCCGACGGCTCATCTCGATCGGCCTGCGAGGGCCGTCCGAACTGAAGCAGGTCGAGCAGGCGCGTTGCGAGCGGGGCGCCTCGATCGCCCGCAAGGCGGGCTTCGGCGATGCTGTCGGGACCGCCATCCACGACACGCATGAGCATTGGGACGGCCGTGGACAACCGCGCGGACTGGCCGGCACGGACATCGACCGGCATGCCCGGATCATCGCGGGCTGCGCGGGTCTGGATGTCTTTGCCTCCACGCGTGGGCGGGCCGAGGCGCTCACCGTACTCGGCACGCGCCGGGCGAGCTGGTACGAACCGGAGGTGGCCGATGCCCTGCTGGAGCTCGCCAGCCGCGGTCTGCTCGATGAACTCGACGCGCCGGACCTCGTCGGCCGCGCGTTGGAACTCGAGCCCGCCGACGGCCCCCGGTCCGCCGCACCGGCGGATGGGCCAGAACCTGCCGACGTGGACCGCCTGGCGTCCGCCTTCGCCGACATCGTGGACGCCAAGAGCCCGTTCACGGGTTCGCACTCCCAGGGCGTCGCGGCGATCGCCGAGCGAACGGCGACGCGCCTCGGCCTGCCCATGGCCACGGTCGTCGATGTCCGTCGGGCCGGGTTGCTCCACGATCTGGGCAAGCTCGGTGTCCCGAACCTGATCCTGGACAAGCCTGGTCGCCTCGACGCGGCCGAGTTCGAAATCATCCGGCGGCACCCGGAGCTGACCCTGCGCATCCTGGAGCCGGTGCCGGCGTTCGCCGGGGTCGCCGAGATGGCGGCCCGTCACCACGAGCGGCTCGATGGACGTGGCTACTTCCGCGGGCTGACCGAGCCCGAGCTCGATGTCGGAGCTCGCGTCGTTGCGGTGTCCGATGTCTACGAGGCCCTGACCGCAGACCGTCCGTATCGTGCCGCGATGACGCCCGAGGCCGCGCTCGAGATCATGCGCGAGGAGATCGGACGCCATCTCGCGGCGGACGTCGTGGACGCCCTGGCCGACACCCTCGACTGACCGCCGGGAGGGCACGTCGGCGCAGCGAGTGCGCAGACTGGGCCGCTCACATCAGGCGGGACGGCACAGGCGCGCGGCCGCTCACACGCAGGCGGCGCCTCGGACGACCACCACCGGGCAGGGTGCGTGGCGCACCACGTGGTCCGAGACGCTCCCGAAGATCGACCGGCCGACGCCGTGGCGGCCATGAGAGCCCAGCACGATCAGTGCCGCATGCTCGGCCGTCGCCGCGTCCACGATCGATTCACCGGGGTCACCCTCCCAGACCAGGAAGTTCGTGGGCACCCCGGCCTCACGGGCGCGGGCCACCAGGGCCTGGGCAGCCGTTTCGCGATCGTGGCGGACCTGGTCCATCCGCGCCCGGAAGTGCCCACCGGGCAGGCGCAGGGTCCCAGGGTCGATCACGCTGACGGCGATAAGTCGCGCACCGAGGCCGGCGGCGAGCCGGACTGCCTCCTCCTCGGCCGGTGACGACGTGGCGGACAGGTCCGTCGCCAGCAGCACCGATTCGAAGGCTCGTGGCTCGCGCATCCCGGTCAGGCGCTCGTGCCCGGTACCGGGCAGATGAACGGCACCCGGTCGGTCCGTCCGGCGGCCAGGCTGGCCATCGGGGGCAGGACCTTGATGGCCGCCGCCTCGTCCTGCACGATCAAGGCCGTGACCATGCCGAACATCCCGTCCATGCCTTCGGCGTGGGTGAGGATGTGGCAATGGAAGGCCCACACCCCGACCTCGTCGCAGTCGATGACGACGTCCCAGCGCTCACCGGGATTTACGCCCAGGGTGTCGCAGGTGAAGGCCGCGCCACCGAGCGGATAGCCATCGCGGGCGACGACCCGCATCGACATGCCGTGCAGATGCCATGGGTGCATCATCAGGCCCTCGTTCATGAAGCGGACCATGATCTTCTCGCCCTTGGCGGCCACGATCGGGTAGGTGGCCGGGAAGCCGCGTCCGTTGATCGTGAAGCCGCCCAGGGTGTCGTTGCTGATCCAGACCACGTCCTGACTGACGCCATAGAGGGCGTCCACCCGTTGGGCCGGATCACGTGGATCCACGATGAACGCGCCGAGCAGCCCGCGACCCACCTGGTCCGTGGCGTTGTGGTGGGGGTGGTACATGTGCGAACCCGGCACGCGGGCCACGAACTCGTAGGTGAATGATTCGCCGGGCACGATGGGGTCCTGGGTGATGAGGGGCACGCCGTCCATCGTGTTCGGGAGTCGCTGGCCATGGAAATGGACGCCGGTGGTCTCGGGCAGATTGTTGGTGAAGGTCGCCCGGACCGAGTCACCTTCCGTGACCCGCAGCAGCGGTCCCGTCCAGACGCCGTTGAAGCCGAGCGCCTTGACCGGGTCCTTAAGAGCATCGATGCGGTGCTCGATCTCATCGACGGTCAGGGCGAACACCTTGACGTCGCCGTCGAGGGTCGGCTCGAGGGGGACGTTGGGTGCCGGCAGCGTGTCCCACTCCCCGGCGAGGTAGCGGTCCACGACCTCCTTCGCCTTGACGTCATGTTCGGACCAGCCGGGCGGGATGGACGCCGATGGGGCCGGCGACGTGGAGGTCGACGGAGCTGGCGAGCCGCCGTGGCCCATGGACGGGTCCGGCGACGCGGCGTCGCTCGGGACCGGCGAACCGCTCGGAGACGCGGCCGCTGCCGCCACCGGGCCGTACGTCCAGGTAGGGCGCCCTCCGGCGCCGGTCGTGCAGGCCGCCAGGGACACGGCGACGAGGCCGCCGCCGGTGAGCGCCGCAGTGCGCAGGAAGCCGCGACGGGTCAGCGCCGCGCGATCGAGGTCCTCGGCCAGGCTCGGCCCATCGAGTTCGGCTGTGGGCGAGGAGGGGTTGATCGTATCCATGTCCTGCATGGTCGGGGCGCTGACGGCGAGGCAGAAGTGTCCTCTGACCCGGATGCATGTGACCTCTGGCCCCCCGCTGGCTGAGTCCCAGCCCGTCTCGCTGCTACGCTAAGTCGGTGACTGCAGCCGAGCGCGACCCGATCCTCGCCGAGGAAGCCATCGAGGCGCTCGACGCCGCCACGCGGGCGATCGCCGAGATCCTGGATCTCGAGGCGGTCCTGCAGGTCATCGTCGAGCGGGTCCGCGTCCTCGTGGACGCCAGGTACGCGGCCCTCGGCATCGCCGACGCGTCCGGTCGCCTGGAGCGATTCATCACCGTCGGCATATCGCCGACGGAGCGGGCGGCGATCGGACCGCTGCCGGTCGGCCATGGGCTCCTCGGGGTGATCATCCGCGAGGGGCGCTCCCTGCGGATCCCGGACATCGCGGCGCATCCCCGCTCCTATGGATTCCCCGACAATCATCCGCCCATGACCTCGCTGCTGGGCGTGCCCATCAACGTCCGTGGGCGCGCGGTGGGCGACCTGTACCTGACCGATAAGCATGGCGCGACGGAGTTCTCGGCAGCCGATCAGCGCATCGTCGAGCTGTTCGCCCGCCACGCCGGGATCGCCATCGAGAACGCCCGGCTGCACGACCGTCTCGCGGCCTTGCGGGTCGTCGCCGAGCGAGACCGGATCGGTCGTGACCTCCATGACGGGGTCATCCAGAGCCTGTATGCGGTCGGCCTTTCGCTCGAGGAGGTGGCCGAGCTCGTCGATGCCCGACCGTCCGAGGCCGTCACCCGCGTCGACGAGGCCATCGACGCCATCCATCGCTCGATCGACGAGATCCGGGGCTTCATCATCGGCCTTCGACCTGGTCTCGAGCACACCGAGCTCCTGGTCGGTATCGAGGCCAATGCCGACAACCTGCGGCTGTCCTCGACCATCGATGTCGAGACCGAGCTCGACGCGCCGCGAGCCGTCGTGGATACTCTGTCGGCCGACGCGCGCGGAGAGCTGCTGCACCTCGTGCGCGAAGCCCTCAGCAACGTCGCCCGCCACAGCGCCGCCACCCAGGCCCGGGTCGTCCTGCGTGCCGATGCCGACGGCGTGGTCCTGGAGGTCGTGGACAACGGCGTGGGATTCGACGCGGCGGCGCCCCGGCCTGAGGGCCATCATGGACTGGTCAACCTCCGCCATCGCGCGGCCGCCGCGGGTGGTCGCCTGGAGATCGACAGCACACCGGGCACCGGGACGCGGATCGTCGTCCACGTCCCGTTCGGGAACAGGGAGCAGGACGCATGACCGAACCCGACCGCGAGGCACCACCATCCTCGCAGGCCCACTCGCTGCGCCTCCTCGTGGTGGACGATCACGAGGTCGTCCGCAAGGGCCTGGTCGCCCTGCTCGATCGGCGCGAGGGCTTCGAGGTGGTCGCCGAGGCAGGCACCGTCGCCGAAGCGCTCGAGGCGGCGCGCCGCTTCAAGCCCGACCTCGTCGTGATGGATGTGCGTCTACCCGACGGATCCGGGGTGGAAGCGTGCCGCGAGATCCGCTCCGAGTTCCCCGAGACGCGGGTCGTGATGCTGACGTCCTACCCGGACGAGGAGGCGGTCCTGTCGGCCATCATCGCAGGCGCCTCGGGCTATCTGCTCAAGCAGATCCGGGCGCGCGATCTGATCTCGGCCCTGGAGACCGTCGGCCGGGGCGGGTCACTGCTCGATCCGGCTGTGACGGAGAAGGTCCTGGAGCGCATCCGTCGGATCGCGACGGGCGGTCAGAGCGATGAACTGGCCGCCCTGACCGCACAGGAACAGCGGATCCTGATGCTCGTTGCCGAGGGCATGACCAACAAGGAGATCGCGGCTGAGATCTTCCTCTCGGACAAGACGGTCAAGAACTACGTCAGCTCGATCCTGTCCAAGCTCAACCTCGAGCGGCGGGCGCAGGCCGCGGCATTCGTGGCGAAGCACCGCCTGGACGGGAGCCGCTAACCCGAACGCGGCCCCGGCCGGCCCCAGTGGCCGCCGATCAGCAGAGGCCGCCGATCAGCAGAGGCCGCCCCCGGCCGACCGAGCTCACCACGGTGCGACTCCGACGAGCCGGTCATAGCCGCGTCCCTCGACCCAGCCGAGGAGGTCGCCCGAGACGGCGTCCAGCCGGGCGATCCGGCCCTCGTCGCGGGTCAGCGCGAAGATCGTCCGTCCGTCGGGTGACAGTGCCAGGGCGCCGACCGCCGTGCCCTCGAGGTAGCGCTGGACGACCACGAGGTCGTCGGCATCGATGCGCACGATGCCGCCGGTGCCAGCCGCGTACACCGCCGACCCGTTCGGTGCAGCGACCACGCGTCGGCCGACCGGTCCGCCCTGGGCGTGCCCGAACTTGGCCAGCACGACCCCGCCAGCCGCGACCGGCTCGAACTCGACCGTGCGGCGGATGGTCAGGTCCGTCGGGTGGATGTCGACCGCGATGCCGAGCGTTGCGTTGACCGCGAGACCGGCGCGGCCGTCGGCGCTGGACACGATGCCCCAGTCGGACGCCGCGTCCAGGTCATCGAACCCGCGCGTCGGGAGGTCGATGCACACGGCCCACGCCTCGATGCTGTGCAGGGCGTGCACGAACGGGTAGTCGGCGCCGCGATACAGGGTCATGACCAGCCCGTCGGCGCGCCGCTCCTGGTCGATCGGAACACCGGCCATCTGCTCATCGAGGTTGCGCTTGTCGACGATGATCGCGTCACGCAGCGTGCCGGTGGCGGTGTCCACGGCCCGCACCTGGTAGCGGCCCGCCAGCGGCCCCGGGATCGATTCGGCGACGTACAGGATGGAACCGTCGGGCGACAGGGCGTCGTACTCGAAGGCGCCGGCCAGTTCGATGACCTGCGGCGTCGTGTCGAGGGCGCCGTCGAGCAGCGCGAACCGGGTCGTGCCGCGCGCCGCCGTCGATGCCGATCCATCGTCGGCCGCGGCGAGGGCGATCATGGAGCGATCTGCCGAAACCCCGAGCGGCATCGGGTCGAGTCCGACCGTCGGGAGCACCCAGCGGCCCTCGATCTCCTGGCGCGTACCGGGCAGGTCAGGCTGGACCAGGGTCTCGCCGACCCAGGTGCTGTCCGCGCCTGGGGTGACGGTCAACAGCCTCCCCCAGGTCTCGTCCGGCGCGCCGATCGGCAGCTCGTAGAGCTGCTCGAGAGAGCTCGCCAGGAGAACGCGCAGGCCAGTCTCGCCGGCGCGTCCGACGACCAGCCAGGCGTCACTTGTCGTGCTCCTGTCGGACGGGACGACTGCAGGGGTGGCCGGCGCAGGGGTCGCCTGCCGTCCGGACGGCCCCAGCGTCGAGCCAGTCGGCGTCGCCCCCGCACAGCCGCTGATGGCGATGATGGCGGCCGTCAGGCCGAGTCGGGACAGGTGGCTGGCGATCGGTCGCATCGGGTTGAATCCTCCGGCGGTGGTGGGTCGTGAGAGCCCGCCCATCCCAATACACCGCCCGCCGCGGGTCGGTTCCGCCGTCGCTACTCGATCGACTCGGCGAGCGCGATGGCCGCCTCGCGGCCCAGGGCGCTCTCGAGCCGGAAGGTCATCCGACCGTCGGAC
The DNA here is from genome assembly GCA_031416295.1 of Chloroflexota bacterium. Classification (GTDB taxonomy): domain Bacteria; phylum Chloroflexota; class Limnocylindria; order Limnocylindrales; family CSP1-4; genus SPCO01. The sequence continues at coordinate 4,099 of JANOTJ010000561.1, read as the reverse complement.
CAGATGAGGGCGTCGCCGACCCAGCGCCGGCTGTCATCGATGGACTGCCCGCCAGCGGTGCGGTAGAAGAACAGGTGTGGATCGCCGCTGATCCAGAATCCTCCGTGGCCCCTGACGCTGATCGGTACGACGGACGTGCCACCGCCCACGACCTTCTCGTAGAACCCGTCGTCCACGGTCCCATCGAAGCGCATGAGCACGAGCCCGACTCCGGGCTCGCGGCTGCCCGGGAGCCCACCTGACGCTGACCACACGAGGGCTACCTGGTTCGCTCGCCCCTCGTCCACGTACGCGGCGTCCGGCGGCCCGAGGTCCGCCGCGACGGGCAGACCGATCGAGCTCCCCGTCAGGCGCTCGACCTCGTCGAGTGCCACCAGGCGGCCGAGGCCGAGGCGGGATCCGGGTACGCCGGGCTCGCTCGTCCCGGGCGTGGCGCCCGAGGCGCCCGACGCCGTGGGCGGCGCCGTGCCCGCCGGCTCGGCCAGGCGGATGCGCAGGCCGGGCAGACCCAGGGCGAGGGCCGCGGCCAGCGCCGCCAGCACCAGCACGGCCACGAGGGCAAGCGCGAGGGCGCGGCGCATCGGCCGCCAGTCCGACCAGCGCGCGCCGGCCGCGGCCGATGGGCCGGCCACGATCGCGCGCTGCACGCGTGTGGCGAGGTCCGGAGCCGTCGGGCCCGTCGGCCAGTCGATGTGCGGCGAAAGGTCGCGCAGGTCCAGCTCCAGTGCGTCGTCGGCCGCACGTCGGCCGAGGTCGGTCATGGTCGGTCTCCCGTCGCGGAGCGGTGGGCTTCGCGCAACCGACCGAGGGCCCGCGACGTCCGCGACTTCACCGTGCCCACGGCGATATCGAGCGTCTGGGCCGTCTCGACTTCGGACAGATCCAGGAAGAATCGGGCACCCAGGATCTCCCGGTCATCATCGCCCAGCCGAGCGAGCGCAGCGAGGAGCTCGGCCCGCGCCTCTGCGGCGATGACGGCGCTCTCCGGCCCTGGCATGGACGCATCGGGATGGTCCAGAGCGGCCGCTCGAAGGGCGAGGCCTGCGCGACGACCCGCAGAGCGGCGTCGGTTGCGTGCCTCGTTGGCCACGATCCGGAGGAGCCACGGCCGGAACGGCGCGCCCGCGCGGAACCGAGGCAGCGCGGCATGGGCCTTGATGAACGCCTCTTGCACGGCATCGTCGGCATCGGCCTCCGGACAGACGACGTGCGCGGTTCGCAGGGCGACGTCCTGGTATCGACGCACGAGGGTCTCGTACGCTGCGACGTCGCCGGTCCGGGCCCGCGCGATGGCTTCGCTGTCGTCGATCGTGAACGCCCTCCACCCGCAACCGTACCTCCTACACCGCTCGATGCGTGCGGGTTCCCGACCGGCGCGGCGATGTCGGGACAGGCGCGGTGGGGGGGCCGAAGGACCCGCCGATGGCCCTCACCGTGGCCCGCCACGAAGTGACCTGCGGCACTGATGCGCAGATGCGCATGCGACCGATGCTGTGGCCATGGACGAGATCACGATCATGCAGGCCGACGTTCTCAAGACGCTCGCCAGCCCGCGCCGCCTGGCCATCATCCACTGCCTCGCTGGCGGCCCTCGTGGCGTCGGTCAGCTGGCGGTCGAGATCGAGGCGAGCCAGACCAACGTCTCCCAGCACCTTGCGCTGCTCCGAGCGGCCGGACTCGTCGACGCCGAGCGGGATGGACGCGAGGTCCACTACCGCCTGTCCGACCCGGACGTGGTGGTGGCCTGCGCGATCATGCGTGCTGTCCTGGAGCGGCGGCTGATCCGCCTGGCCACGCTGTCGGTATCGACGCCGGCGGTCCACCTTCCCACGTGAACGAGGAGACCCCAATGGACGTACCCCTGAACCTGGTCCTGTTCTCCGGCACGGATGACAAGCTGCAGGCTGCAGCCATCCTGACCGCGGGCGCAGCCGCGCTCGGCAAGCCGGTCAACATCTTCCTGCAGTACTGGGCGCTCGACGCCTTCCGTGCCGACCGGATCGGCCGCGACCACGGCCTTGCGCCGGAGGCCGGCCCGGAGGGTCGCGCGGCGGTCGATGCCCTGCGCACGGCGGGTCAGGCCAGCTGGGCGGAGACCCTCCGTCTGGCCAAGGACCTTGGTCAGGTCGATATCCAGGCCTGTTCGCTGTCCATGGATCTGCTGCACCTCGACGATGGCGACCTTGACCCACTGGTCGATGGCGTGGAGGGCGTCACCTCCTTCTATCTGAACGCCGGCGAGGGCCAGGTCGTCTTCATCTGATCGTCCGCACCGCGAAGGAGTCCGTCATGCCGCTCGTCGAGATCACCCAGATCGTGGACGCCAGGGGGTTGTCCTGCCCGATGCCGATCGTCCGGACGGCTCAGGCCGTCAAGACCATGGAGTCCGGCACCTTCCTGGAAGTCCTGGCCACGGACCCTGGTTCGGTGAAGGATTTCGCTGCCTGGTCGCGGTCCACCGGCCACGAGCTCATCGAACAGTCATCCGACGGGGCGGTCTACCGCTTCGTGATCCGCCGGAAGTGAGGTATCAGATGCTCACCGCCACCATGGACCGACCCGGCGATGTCCCGGTCCCCACCAGCGCTCCAGCGCCGGACGTTCCGACCGCCCCGGAGGTCAAGCTCAAGGACCTCCTGATCATCAACTACAGCGGCGACCTCGAGAAGGTCTGGGCCACGATGATCCTCGCCTCCACGAGTGCCGCGATGGGCGTCAGGACCCGGGTCTTCGTGACGTTCTGGGGCCTCCAGGGCTTCGTCAAGGACGATCGCCGCATCACCGGCGAGAACTGGATGCAGAAGATGATGTCCGCGCTGCAGCGACCCGGCATCAGTCATCGGAAGCTGTCCAAGATGGACTCTCTGGGCATGGGTCCCTGGATGATGCGCAAGCTCGCCAGGCAGTACCGCGTCGCGAGCCCCAGGGAACTCCTGGAGGCCGCCCAGGCCCTGGGCGTCGAGTTCATCCCGTGCCAGATGACCATGGACATGTTCGGCCTCAAGCACGGCGACATGATCGATGGCATGAGCGAACCCGCCGGCGCCGCGACCGTCATCGGCCTGATGACCGACGACTCCGTCCCCCTGTTCATCTGAGCGAAAGAAGCGTGATCACCATGACCGACACCGTCGTCTCCATCACCCGCACCATCGACGCCCGCGGCAGCTTCTGCCCAGGGCCGCTCATGGAGCTCATCCGCGCCATCCGCGAATCCCAGGTGGGCGATGTCCTGGCCGTCCTGTCGTCAGACAAGGGCTCCCGGACCGACATCCCCAAGTGGATCGCGAAGGCCGGTCATCGCCTCGTGGCGCTCGAGACGCGCGACGGCCACGACGAGATCATCGTCGAGAAGCGACGCTGAGGAGCAGGCCCCATGCAACGCATCGTCATCCTGGGCGGTGGCGTCGGGGGGACCCTGACCGCCAACCTCCTCGCCCGGAAGCTGCGCAAGCCGATCGACGACGGCGACGTCGAGGTCATGGTCATCGACAGCACCGGTAACCATATCTACCAGCCTGGGTTCATGTACATCGCGATGGGCGGCGAACGTGCCGCGAACCTGACTCGACCGGAGCGGTCGCTCCTCGACAAGCGCGTGACACTCCTCGTCGGCGAGGTCGTCCGGATCGATGAGGCGCGCCATCACGTCGAGCTGGCCGATGGTCTGGGCATCGGCTATGACCATCTCGTCCTCGCGACCGGCTCGCGCATCGTCCCCGAGGCGATCGAGCACTTTGCCGAGGAGGCGCAGCACTTCTACAGCGCCGAGGCAGCTGCCCGACTGCGCGTGGCCCTGGACCAGTTCACCGGCGGACGCATCGTGATCGGCATCGCGGGGATGCCCTATAAATGCCCGCCCGCCCCGCTGGAGGTGGCCTTCCTCGTCGAAGCGGAGCTGCGTCAGCGCGGCCTCCGCGAGACCTCGGAGCTCCATTTCTGTTCGCCCATCGGTCGAGCGTTCACGATCGAGAGCGTCAGCGAGATGGCGACCCCGATCCTGGAGCAGAAAGGGATCGAGCTGCACACCTTCTTCAACGTGGAAGCGATCGACCCCGAGCGCAAGATGGTGCTGAGCCTGGAGGGCGAGGAGCTGCCC
>JANOTJ010000560.1:0-1502 GCA_031416295.1 Chloroflexota bacterium | reverse complement strand
GTTGCCGCTGGCGATGTAGTCGGCCTCGATGACCGCGACGTTGGTGATCCCGTGGCGGGTCGCGAGGTGGTAGGCCGTGGACAGGCCGTGCCCGCCGCCGCCGATGATCACGACCTCGTAGCTCCGCTTCGGTGGCCCGTCGGGCCAGCGGATCGGCAGCAGGGTCCGGGTGTAGTCGCTCACGAGCGCCAGCCGAGGCGAGCCGTCAGGTCGTCAGCGTACGCGGCCTGGACCACGAGCGTGGCGCCGTCGTCGGTCAGCCACAGCTTCGCCGGGACGCCCGCGATCGAACCCTGGGCGAACCCTGGGCGAGCGGTCGGCAGCGACCACTCCAGGTGGGGCGCGAGCGCATCGAGCGCCACGGCGGTGGCGGCGAACCCGGTCTCATGGACGACGATCGCCTCCGTGTCATCGACCTCGACCGCGGTCGCCCCGATCGCGAGCGCCTCATCGGGGGCGACGCGCAACACGGTCACGCCGTCGCCCGACCAGCGAGCGCCATCGAGCGCCGCCGGATCCGCGACGACGCGCAGCCCGCGGATCCGCTCAAGCCCGGGCACGGTGGCCTTCCGGGTCGTAGAACGGCGTGGCGGTCACGACGGCCTCACGGCCATCGATCAGCACACGGTCGGGGTGCGGCGGATGGCGCTGCCAGCCGAGCATCAGCGCCTTGCCCAGCAGCGGGGACTGCCAGCTCCCCGTCACGTTGCCGATGATCGCGCCATCGTCGGGGTGCAGGATCGGCGTGCCCTCCACGGGCGCCGGCCCGTCCATGGAGAAGCCGACCCAGCGCCGCTCGTCGGGGAGCTTCGCGGTCCGCTCCAGTGCCGCCCGGCCGATGAACCGAGGCTTCTCAATCCGCACGGCCCAGTCCATGCCCAGGCGCCGCGGCGTCGTGTCGAGCTCGGTGTCCATGCCGACGATCACGTGGCCCTTCTCCAGGCGCAGCCCGAACAACGCCTGGAGGCCGTGCGGCCTGATGCCGAGGTCACGTCCGGCGTCGATGAGTGCCCGCCACAGCGTGACCGAGCGGTCCACTGGGTGGTGGAGCTCGAACGCAGCCTCGCCCGTGAACGAGAGGCGCATCACGTGGCAGTCGACGCCGGCGACGGCGGCGTGCACGTGTCCGAGGAAGCGCGGCGGCTCCGGGAGCCCGAGGCGGCCCAGCAGCTCCGAGGCGAACGGCCCCGTGACGTTGATCGCGGCGAGGGACATCGTGCGATCCATGACGTGGACGCGCAGCCCCCACGTCTCGATCCAGTCGCGCAGCCACATTTCGGCATTGGCGGCACCGCCGGACGTGAACGAGAGCACGAAGCGCGTCTCCGACTCGCGCAGGATCATCCCGTCGTCCATGACATGGCCGCGCTCGTTGAGCAGGAGCGCGTAGCGCGACCGGCCGGGCTTGATGTCCGCGACGTGGCACGGATAGATGCGCTCCAGCGCCTCGACCACGTCCGGACCGCTCACGACGAGTTTGCCGAGCGTGCTCACGTCACCGA
>JANOTJ010000559.1:0-1510 GCA_031416295.1 Chloroflexota bacterium | reverse complement strand
GCACCCGCCTTGCCGCAGAAGGCCTGGATCCTGGCGCGTGGTCGAATGGGCCGGGCGACCGATATGCCGCCCACGATCACGGCTACGACAAGGTCATCGTGGTCGCCTCGGGCTCCATCCGCTTCGGCCTGCCTGATCGCGCGGTCGCCATCGATCTGGACGAGGGTGATCGACTGGCGCTGCCGGCCGGAATCAGCCATGACGCGACCGTGGGCCCCGGCGGCGTCACCTGTCTGGAAGCACACCTGCCGGCCGGCTCCCTGCCCGGGTTGGTCCACCATCCGGCAGGGGCGTGGTGATGCGCCGAAACCGTCAAGCCCGCCTCGGACGTATCCGATGACGGGATCCAGCGCGGGGGGACGCGACGATGCTGCCCTCGTCCGCGAGGTTGCGGCGGGGTCGCACGATGCGCTGGCTGCCTTGTATGACCGGCATGGGGATGCAGTGTTCGCCGCTGCATGCCGGCTGACGTCGGATCGGGGAATGGCAGAGGAGGTCGTGCAAGAGACATTCCTGGCGCTCTGGAACCGTGCTGAGACGTTCGACCCGACGCTCGGGTCGATGGCGGCCTGGCTGCATACGATCGCGCGCAATCGCACCGTCGATCGCCTGCGGGCGGCCGGCCGACGGCCTGACCTCGTTCCGTTGTCGGTCGTGGCCGGCGGCGGGTTCGGATCGACCGACGAACCTGATGCGGATGCCCTGGAGCGCGTCCTGGCCAGCGGGTCCATGGTGGCGGGTGGGGCACCGGCTCGTTCGCCGGAGACGGCGTTCGCGCTGCACGAGTTGCGTGTCGCCCTCCAGGCGGCGTTGGCCACGATGCCGGCCGACGAACGCCTCGTCATCGTCATGGCCTACGGCGAGGACCTCTCGCAATCGGAGATCGCCGAGCGTTTGGGCTGGCCGTTGGGGACGGTGAAGACCCGGACCCGACGGGCCCTCGCGCGGCTGCGCGACGTGCTGGGAAGCGGGATCGGACCGGAATTCGCGAGCTACCTGGCGCCGGCCACGTCGGCCGAGCCGGATCACTGAACGAGGATCAGACAGGACCCGATGGATCACGACCAGACGCTCGAAGCGCTTGAACTCGCAGCGGTGGAGCCCGGTGGGCTCGATCGGCTGATGGCTGGCGACACGCCCCAGGCGGCGGCGATCGCGGGCCATCTCGCGGGCTGCGAGGCGTGCACGGACGAGCTCGAGCGCCTCCACCGGGCCGTGCCCCTGCTTCGGGACGTGGTCAGGACGTCACCGCCGGCCGACCTGCGGGCGAGGACGCTCGCGTTCGTGCAGGAGCGAGGCGTGCAACGCGGCGCCGCGCCGGCCGCGACGCCCACCGCGACGCCAGCCGCGACGTCGGCCGCGACGCCAATCGCGACGCTCGCGCCGACCCGCGTTTCCCGCCCTGCCGCGCTGCCATGGATGGCCGCGATCGCCGCGGCGGTCATCGTGTCCGTGGCGGCGACATCGTTCATCGTGGGCGGGCGGATCGACGCCCAGGTCGCGAACCAGC
>JANOTJ010000558.1:0-4919 GCA_031416295.1 Chloroflexota bacterium | reverse complement strand
CGACCGCGGCGACCGCGCTCATCCGAGCTCCCGGCGCATGACCGGGAAGCGCGCGTCGGGCGCCGCGACCACGAACCCGACGGTCATCCAGAACGCCGGCGTCGCGGCACTGGTGGCATCCGGTCCTGCGCCCACCTCCGGGTAGGTCTCGACGGCCGCGAACCCTCGCGCGGCGAGGTCGTCGCAGACGACGTCCACGAGCCGGCGGGCGAGGCCCAGCCCACGCGCTTCAGCCGTGGTGGCGATGCAGGTGATGACCGCTGGCAGGGGCGCGTCGGGCAGGGCCGGATACAGGTCGCGGGTGCGTTGGGCGCGCGGGTAGGCCGTCAGTGGGCCGAACTGGCAGTAGGCCACCGAGGCGTCATCGAGCAGGAGCACCTTGGCGTAGCTCCCGACGACGCCGAGGCCTCGCCCGAGAAGCCGTAGTTTGCGCGGCGAGTCATCGGGAACGGTCGGGCGCGCGGCACGGCGCGGCGCGAACGGGTTGTCCGCCTGGCGATCGTCGTCGTCCTCGTCGAGGAACGGGTTGAAGCCGCTCGTCGGGGCCGCCGGCCGTGCGAACGGATTCACCGTCGCGGCCGCCCGCGCCGAGGGGAGGCCGGCCGAGGCGGGGCGGGCCGAGGGCCCTCCGGCCGAAGTCCCGGGCACCAGCCAGTCCAGGCGGATGGCCTTCGTCCCCCGGTCGGCGTCCTCCCAGTAGTCGCAGGACCGATGATCGAAGCCAGGGTCGGCGCACGGCGGCAAGCGCTCGAGGGACGCGCGATCGGTGACATCGAGGATCGAGATGCGGCTGGCTTCGATCATGGCGGCGTCGAGTCTACGGCCGGTGCACCGAGCCAGCCCCTACGGACCAGCCGGATCGGCCAGATCCACGAGGCCGCCGTCGTGCACGAGCGCCGTGGCCGCCGCGAAGTCGGGGCCAGGCTCCCGGTCGCGATCGAGATGCGCGACCAGCGCACGGATGCGTCGATGGGCCTCGGCCACACCGGCACCCGGCACCGGGGTCGGGCCATCCGCTGCGGCGGCTCCATCGCTCGCGAGCTGCTCGAGTCGCAGGTCGAGCGCCTGCGCCGCGACCACGAGCTCGATGGCCAGGATGCGCTCGACACCATCAAGGACGAGCCGCGCGTGGCGAGCGGCGATCGAGCCCATCGAGACGTGATCCTCCTGGTTCGCCGATGTCGGGATCGAATCGACCGACGCCGGATGGGCCAGGATCTTGTGCTCGGACACGAGCGCCGCCGCCGTGTACTGGTACAGCATCATCCCCGACTCGAGTCCCGAGCCATGGCTCAGGAAGGGCGGCAGCCCGCCGTTCAACCGCCCGTCCACGAGCAGGGCCGTGCGCCGCTCGCTGATCGAGCCGAGTTCAGCCAGGGCGATCGTCGCGAAGTCGAGGGCCAGGGCGATCGGCTCGCCGTGGAAATTGCCGCCGCTGATGACCTGGCCGCCGCCCGTGGCCAGGGCGTCGTCGTCGGCCACGCCACCGCCCGGGAAGACGAGCGGGTTGTCGGTCGCCGAGTTGCACTCGATGTCGAGGACCCGACGCACATGCTCGAGCGTATCGCGGACGGCCCCATGGACCTGGGGCACGCAGCGCAGCGAGTAGGGGTCCTGGACCTTGTGGGCGGACGCGTGATGGTGTGTCTGGAAGCCGCTGTCTCGGAGCAGGTGGCGGAGTTCCGCGGCGACCGCGATCTGGCCCGGGTGCGGTCGGGCCAGCTGGTAGGCGGCGCTGAACGCCACGTCCGTGCCCAGAAGCGCCTCCACGGACAGGGCGGCCGCGACGCTGGCGGTGCGCATCAGACGGTCGGCGTCTGCCAGGAGCAGGGCGCCAAGGGCGCTCATCATCTGGGTACCGTTGAGGAGCGCGAGGCCCTCCTTGGCCTCCAGCACGAGCGGTTCCAGGCCCACCTTGCGGAGCGCTTCGGCGGCGGGCAGGACGCGCCCGTCGAGCTCGACGTGGCCCCGGCCGATCATCGGCAGGGCGAGATGCGCGAGCGGTGCGAGATCGCCCGAGGCCCCGACACTGCCCTGTTCGGGCACGACCGGATGGACGCCCGCCTCGAGGAACGCCAGCAACCGATCGACGAGCATTGGCCGGCAGCCGCTATGGCCGAGGGCCAGCGTGTTCGCGCGCAGGAGCAGCATCGCGCGCACGACGTCGCGTCCGAAGGCCGGCCCGACGCCCACGGCGTGGCTGACCAGCAGGTTCTCCTGGAGTTCGCGGGCGCGCTCGGGCGGGATCGAGGTGCCGGCCAGATCGCCGAAGCCCGTCGTCACCCCGTAGACCACGGCTCCCTGCTCGACCAGGCGCTCGATGACGTCGCGGGCTTCCTGCATCCGCGCGCGGGCATGCACATCGAGGGTCACCGGGACGTGGCCGCGCGCGACGGCCTCGATGTCAGCGATGGTCAGGTCCGCCCCGGTGAGGATCACGGGCGCCGCGCTACCCGGCACCCCGGCGCCCTGGTTCGGATCTCGATGCGGCCCCAGTGGTTCGGTCACGATGCCGAGGATAGTGGGCTATGCTGCCGGCCGTGTTCGACTTCCTGAACGGGCCGGTCCGCGACCTCGTCACCCAGGTCTACGAGGCCGTCGGCTACGTCGGCGTCGCGCTCTGGGTGGCCATCGAGAGCGTCATCATCCCGATCCCCTCCGAACTGGTCCTGCCCTTTGCCGGATTCCTGGTCGGCGAAGGCATCGCCATCGAGCCGATCACCGGCGGCCCGTGGCAGTACTGGCTGGTCGTGGCGGCGGGCACGATCGGCGCGACCGTCGGCGCGCTGGTGGCCTATGCCATCGGGGCCTGGGGCGGCCGCCCGCTGATCGAGCGCTGGGGCCGGTTCATCGGCATCACTGCCGCCGATCTCGATCGGGCCGACAGCTTCTTCGCGCGCCATGGTCAGGCGGCGAGCTTCTTCGGCCGGATGATCCCGGTCATCCGCTCGCTCGTGTCGTTCGCGGCGGGCGTGGCCCGAATGCCCCTGCTGCCGTTCACCGTCTTCACCTTCCTTGGCTCGCTGCCGTTCACGGCGTTGCTGGTCTTCGCGGGCGTCCAGCTCGGGGCGAACTGGGAGTCGGTCGGGGCCGTCCTCAAGCGGTTCGAGTACGCGGTCATCGCCGTGCTCGTGGTCATCGCCCTCGCCTGGGTCTGGTTCCGGATCATCAAGCCGCGGCGTCGTTCGGCCTCGGCATGACCCAGCGCCGGGCATGACCGCGACTGCCAGCGGAGCCGCGAACCGAGCCGCAGAACGCATCCAGCGCCTGGAGATCGACGGCGTCACGGTCTACTGGGCGCCCGATGCTCCGCGCTCCGTTGGCGCCCTCCAGTTCCGCTCGGGGCGCGCCGACGAACCGTTCCCGATGATGGGCATCTCGCATCTCGTCGAGCACCTCGCGCTGTACCCGATCGGACGACGGCCGTACGCCACGAACGGCTTCGTCGACCACGTCCGGACGGTCTTCCACGTCACCGGCGAGGCGCACGAGGTCGGCACCTACCTGTCCGAGGTCGCCGGGCATCTGCGCGACCTGCCGCTGACCCGCCTGTCCGACGAGTCGCGCATCCTGCGCACCGAGGCGATGTCGAGGACGCCGACCATCGGCGAGCACCTGCTCTGGTTCCGCTATGGCGCCCGGGGCTACGGCTCGCTGGTCATCTCCGAGTTCGGCCTCGGCACGATCACGGCCGAGAGCGCCGGCGGCTGGGCCACGGCGCGCCACACCACGGGCAACGCGGCCGCCTGGATCGCCGGGCCGATGCCCGACGGCCTAGATCTCAAGCTGCCCGCGGGTGGCCGCGTCGGCACCGTCCCGCGGGTCCCGGTGGATCCCTTTCCGGTGCCCGCCTGGGCGCCCGCCCGACTGCCCGGCATCGCGCTCGGGATCATCGTGCCACGCTCCAGTGCCGCGACGATGGCGTTGCGCATCCTGACCGAGCGTCTCGAGCGCCGCCTGCGCTACGACATCGGCAAGAGCTACGAGGTCAGCCTCGCCTACCTGCCGCTCGACGCCGAGGTCGGCCACGGCAGCCTGTTCGCGAGCTCGCTCGACGGCGAGATCGAGGAGGTCCGGCGCAATTTCCTGGAGGTCGTCGACGCGTACCTCGCAAGCGGCCCGACGCGCGAGGAGCTGGCCGAGGACATCGACGGCTACGAGCGCGCGCGGAACGACCCCGATGCCGTCTTCGGCGAGCTTGATCGGCGGGTCTTCAACGACCTGCTCGGCCATCCGCGCGACACGCCCGCGGAGCTCCTCGAGGAGATGCAGGGGGTCACCCCCGAATCGGCCCGAGCTGCGGCGGAGGGCGCACTGGCCACGTCCATCCTGGCCGGCCCGTTGAGCGATGGGCCGGGCGGACGCTGGCAGGCGTACCCGTCGTGGTCGGCTGCCGCCGTGATCGGCCGCCGCCACGAAGCTGCCGGTCGGCGATTCCCCTGGCAGAAGCGCTTCGAGCAGTTGATCGTGGGCGATGAAGGCGTGTCCTGGATCGGCCCCGAGGGCCAGTCGCTGACCGTGCGCTTTGCCGATTGCGTCGGCGTGGTCGCCGACCCCGGGCCCGTCCGGGTCCTGTACGGCGGCGACGGCTTCACGGTCCGGGTCGCCGCCGCCGACTGGCAGAACGGTCTCGACGCCGTCGCGCGCATCGATCGGAGCATGCCCGACGGACTCGTGGTCGATGGCAGTGGCTCCGCTTGAACCCGTGACGACCGATGTGGGACGATGCCGCCGATGAGCACCGATGCGCCCGCCGCAGCTGACCCGGATCACGCCGACGGCCATGACGACCATGGACCCGCCGACGAGGTCCTGGGCCCGATCGATGCGCCCGCCTGGTTGGCTGGCGCGCTCGGGGTCGTGCTCGGCCTCGCCGTGACGATCTGCTTCGTGCTCGCGACGCTGGACGGCCCCCGGGC
>JANOTJ010000557.1:0-1756 GCA_031416295.1 Chloroflexota bacterium | reverse complement strand
TACTCGCTGGAGCAGGTGGAGGCGATGTTCGACGAGGCGGGGCGGCGGTTCGGGGCGGGCGGATTCCCGATCCCCCTCCTGTTGGGTGTGCTGCCGCTGCAGTCGTCTCGCCACGCCGAGTTCCTGCACAACGAGGTCCCGGGCATCACCATCCCGGATGCGACACGAGCCGCGCTTCGCGAGGCCGGCGAGCACGGCGCGGAGGTGGGCCTTCGAATCACCCAGGAGTTGCTTGAGGTTGTGGGCGACCGGGTGGCGGGCACCTACGTGATGCCCTCATTCGGTCGATACGAGCAGGCCGCGGAGCTGGTTCGCCGCCTGTGCGCAAGCCGTGCCCAGATCCGCGTCTGAGGCGTGCGTCTGACGCCGCGGGCGACCCCGGGCATGCGCCTCTGCCAGTTGCCGTTTCGCGATGAAGCCGAGGCGGGTGGATGCCCAGACGACACCTGCTGTCGTTCTGGGTGATCCTCCACGAGGAACCTGTTCAGAAAGTGCCTCTGAAGGAGGCGCTCGGTCCCGGGCATGCGGCATCTGTCAGATGCGGTTTCGCGATGAACGCGCCGGGGCCAGGGCACAGTGCGTCTGTCAAGCACGGTTTGGCGATGAACCCCTCGTGGATGGATCCCCAGACGACAACAGGCTGCATCCTGGGCGCGCATCCACGAAGGACCTGTGCGGGATCCGCGCCTCACGCACGCATGCGTCGGTCAAGCGCGATTTCGCGATGAACGCGCCGTGGGGCCGTAGTGGTCGGGCCGGCCGACTCGGACGTGCCTCCCTCACGAACGCGTGAAGCGCTCGATATAGGTCCCGTAGTCGGGCGTTCTGCGGACATAGTCGCTGGCCATCAGCGGCGACGAGATCAGGAAGTCGGCCGACGCCAGGTTGCAGGCGAACGGGATATTCCAGACGACCGCGATGCGCAGCAGTGCCTTGACGTCGGGATCGTGGGGCTGCGGCTCGAGCGGATCCCAGAAGAAGATCAGGAGGTCGATCTCCCCGTCGGCGATCAGGGCCCCCAGCTGTTGATCGCCGCCCAACGGCCCGCTCTGGAGCTTCATCACGCCCATCCCGAGCCTATCCTCCAGGAGGGTGCCGGTGGTACCCGTGGCAATCAGCTCATGCGCGCCAAGGATGTGTCGGTTGAAAGTCGCCCACTCGATCAGGTCCGCCTTCTTGTTGTCGTGGGCGACGAGACCGATCTTCTTCTGCTTGCCAAGCGCCTGGTCCACGTCAGCCGCCGTTCAGGGCTGATTGTCGGCGGATGGGCTGCCCGGTCGACTGCTGGGTGGGCTTGACGATCGACATGCGCGTGCCTCCTGCGATCCAGACCAACCTCGGCGTCTAGGATGCACCGCCCGTCGCCCGGCCGATGTCACCGGGGCGAATGCTCCGCTCAACGCGCTGCAATCAGCGGTCAAGGACGACGACCTGAAGCGCGCCGCCACGGCGGCGTCGGAGATCCTGGTCCTCATCGCGGAGTTCCTTCCCGTGGGCTGACCGCGGCCTGACTCGAGCTGGCTCCGGCGCTCCGTCCAAGCCACGCGACGAGCGGCAGCGCCAGCATGGGCGCCTCCAGGGCCGAGTAGAGGAATCCACCGCCTCTCGAATCGACGACCGTCGCAGCCCAATCAAGCCACATCGTCGTGAACGGCAAGCTCAAGGCAACGAAGGCGGCGAACCCGACCCACCACTCCCTTCGGTGGATGCCGAATAGCGCGAACGGCGCGAGGCTTGGTTTGAGGAGCACGAACAC
>JANOTJ010000556.1:0-1630 GCA_031416295.1 Chloroflexota bacterium | reverse complement strand
ACCACGCGAAACCGCCTGAATGCTCGATCCACCACGTTCTCCTTCCCTTGTCCGGGAGCGGAAACGGCCACGTGCTTGATCTCGTGGAACGCCTCCCCATGTTGCCGAGCTGGATTCTCGGTCACGAGGTGACGCTAGGCGCTCGTAGATCCTCCATCATCGGTAGAACCACCTACCGCGGGCACGGAGCGCATGACTGTCGCGAGCTCCGTGCGATTTCGCAGGCCGAGCTTGGCCAGCACGTTCGCGACGTGCCGGTCGACGGTCCTGGGCGAGATGAGGAGCGATTGCGCGACCTCACGGTTGCTGGCGCCGCCGGCCACGAGCCGCGCGATCTCGACCTCTCTCGAGCTGAGCCGCGCGACGCCTTCGCCACATGCCTTCGGACCGCGACGCCATGCCCGGACGCCGAGCCTCCGGAGCTCCTGGGTGGCAAGACGCTGCTGGGTCATCGCGCCAACTTCCTCTGCCAGGGTGGCCGCGTCGGTGAAGGCCCGCACGGACCCCTCGCGATCGCTGTGCGCAAGGACCCGCCCAAGGTCGAGGCGCGCCCACAGGAGGTCCTCGAGCAGCCCTTCGCGTTCCAGGTCTTCGATGAGCGCTCCGAGGATGGATGCCGCCGCATGGACGTCGCCCCTGGCCGCGGCGATCGCCGCCCTGGAGCGGGCTCGGCGCGCCTCTCGCATCACGTAGCCCGCAGCGATCGCATGACTCTCCCAGGCGCCCATCTCGCGTTCGGCCTCGTCGATGCGGCCGATCCGGGCGAGAAGCTCCGCCGAGGTCACAGCAAGTTCGGACGCGCAGCGAGGACACCGGGCGAGCGCGGAATCGGTACACGCGGCAGCGAGTTCGGACTCGATGTCCCGTGCCAGAGGGGCGCCGCCGAATCTCGCCTGCCACGCGGCGATCCTCACGTGGATGCTCATGCGGAAGTGGGGATCCACCTCGATCTCGGCATCGTGTCGAAGGGCCCGGACAGCCGACTCGGGATCGCCGAGCGAGAGCTCGATCGCATGGAGCCACGGCGTCGGGTTCCCCCAGCGCCGGGGAGCGTTCCCCAGGCGCGTCTCGAGCTCGGCAGCCTCCGCCGCGACGGCCCGAGCCTCGGCGAAGCGGCCCAGGCTCAGCAGCGCTCGCGCCAGGCCGTTTCCCGCCTCCACCATGGCCGTGGGCATGACGAGCCGCCTGGCCAGGTCCCGGGCCTCCCGGAGGATGGCCCCTGCCTCGCGCATCCGACCGAACGGGAGAAGCGCGAAGCCGATGCGCAGGATTGCCGCGACGTACGAGTCCTGGTCGAGTTTCTGGGCGAGGAGGAGACCCATCTCGCTGAGGCGGAAGACGTCGTCGCCCCGGTCCTCCTGCATCGCCGCGTCGATCGCCGTGTCAAGAGCGGCCGCGTAGGTCGCGCGCTCGGATGGCGCGAGCCGCTCGTGGCCGCCGGCGACGACGGCCATCTCCTGGGCGGCGGCGAGGGCCCGATCGGCCGCCTGGCTGCCGGCAGCCGTCTCGTGGTCCAACCAGAGCTGGATATCCGCCTCGAGGGTATCCATCCGCACGGCGGTCTCGAGCGTGGCAGTCCCGAGGCCTCGGGCGCGGTCAAGGCGCACATGCGCTTCGCCTCGCAGGCCGG
>JANOTJ010000555.1:0-1769 GCA_031416295.1 Chloroflexota bacterium | reverse complement strand
TTGGGCGCGGACCCAGGAGCTTGCCTCGTGGTGGAGGACTCGTACAACGGTGTCCTGGCGGCGAAGGCGGCGGGCATGACTGTCGTCCTGGTGCCCAACGCGAGCGTTCCGCCGGCGGCCGGGACACGCGAGCTTGCCGATGTCGTTCTGGACCGCCTGGCCGAGCTCGATCCGTCGGCGATCATGCGCTCCGGGACCGGCCGGCCATGACCGGGCCACGCGCCCGAGCTATGCCGGGTCCGGCCGTGAGTCCGTGGCGACGCACGATCCGCTACTGGGTGTCACGGATCGTCGTGTTCGCGCTGACTCGCGCCTGGCTGCGCATCCGGGTCGAGGGTTGCGAGCGGCTACCCAAGGGTCCGGCCATCTACTGCTTCAACCACCTGTCGTGGGTTGACCCGTTCATCCTCATGGCGACCCTTCCGTTTCGGCCGCGGCTGTTCTTCTTCGGGCCCAAGGAAGAGGACATGCTGGCCGGTGGCCGCAACCGCGTGATGCACTGGACGGGGGCGACGATCCCCTACAAGCCTGGCAAGAACGACCTCCTGGACGCGACGCGAAGGGTGGCTGCGGTCATCGATTCGGGGGGCGTCATCGCGATCGCCGGGGAGGGCCGCATCGGCGCCATCGAGTCCGCGCTGCTGCCGCTCAACGACGGTCCGGCCTTCTTCGCGCTGCGCTCGCATGTGCCCCTCGTGCCGGTCGCCATCAACGGGACGAGCTGGCTGCCGTTCGGTGGCGGCGTCAGGGTCCGGATCGGACCGGCGCTCGAGACCATCGACGGGCGAGCCGACCGCGCTTCGATCGCGGCCACGACAGCCGCGCTCACGGTGGCCATGGCGGCCCTCGTGGCCGACGCGCACGAGCGGCCCATGCCCGGCCGAGCAGGGCAGTGGATGAGCGAGCGGTTCAACGACTGGCCGGAAGGCTCTCGCGAGGCCGCACTCGCCGCCCAGCGCGCCGCCGACGTGGGCGGCGCCTGAGACGCTTCGTCTGGCATACTCGGGCCGATCACCCCCTTGCAGGAGGCACCGTGGCAGCGACCGGCCTGTCCGCCGACCCCGCCGAGTACCGACGCCGTCTCAACGAGCAGTCGGACGAGCAGATCGATACGTGGGCCGCCGAGCTCATGCGCGACGTCGCGAAGCGCCGCGGCGTGGTCCGGGTCATCGAGGATTTCAAGCGTGCGGCTCGTCTCGGGGACGCAGCATTCGAACGCGTGTTCGCTTCTGGCGATGGGCCCCCGGCGGCCATCGGACGCGACCGCGCCGGCCACATGATCGTGCCCACGATCGCCCTGTATGCCCTGGTGCCCGGTATCCGGACCCAGGTCGTGGACGGGCGCGACCGCCTCGTCGAGTTCCTGGTCGAGAATTTCGACGAGCTCGTCTACGTCTGATCCCACGGCCGCCCGTCTGGGTGGCCTGATCCGCCTCGTCCACCCGTTCCCGTCGCTGCTCGACGGGGCCGTGGTCGGAGCGGTCGCCGTCGTGGCCGGAGCGCAGCTGGGCGTGGTCGCGCTCCTGGGGCTCTCGATGACGTTCCTGCAGTTCGCGATCGGGGCTCTCAACGACGTTCACGATGCGCCCGCCGACGCTGCGACGGACCGGGTCCCACCCAAGCCCATCCCGGCCGGGCTCGTGTCGGCCGATGTCGGGCGGCTCGTGGTGGTGGCCTCGGCCTCGATCGGGCTCGGCCTGGCCGCCCTGTTCGGGTCAGCACTGCTGGTCCTGGCGGGGGTCGTCCTGGTCATCGGTTTTGGCTACGAC
>JANOTJ010000554.1:0-2032 GCA_031416295.1 Chloroflexota bacterium | reverse complement strand
CGAGCGAGACTCCCACGGCGTCGCCGACGACGACGCCGACCCCGCCCCCGTCTCCGAGCGCGACTCCCTCGGCGTCTCCCTCGCCGACGCCGACCCCGACCCCGACCCCCAGTCCCACACCGATCGTCGTCACCATCGAGGCGGCGCGGGGGCTCGCGGACGACACGACCGTCACGATCGCGGGCAGCCTCACGACCGACCTCGGGGCGCTCGAGAGTGGCCGGACCGCCTTCCTCCAGGACGATACGGCCGGCATCGCGCTGTACCTCGACGTCGCCGTGGTCACCGTCTGGCCGATCGGCACGAGCCTTGTCGTGACCGGCACGCTCGACACCCGCTACGCGCAACGCACCCTGCGTATCGCCGAAGCCGAGGTCGTGGTCACCGGCATCGCCTCGACACCTGCGCCACTCGCGGTGGAGACAGGCGCCGCCACCGAGGCCCTCGAGGGTCGCCGGCTGGTGGTCACGGGCGCCATCGTCGGTAGCACCAGCACGTTGAGCGACGGCGTCGCCGTGTCCATCGACGACGGATCCGGGCCGGTGCGCCTGGTGATCGCCCCTGACGCACTGGCAAGCCGCGAGCTGTCGGCCGGCGACCTGGTAACCGCGACCGGGCCGCTCGGCCAGCGCGACAGCTCGGGGACCGGCACCGCCGGCTATCGGCTCCACGTCGTCGCGTCCGCGGACCTGCTGATCGCCCCCGCCCCGACGCCGACACCTTCGCCGGTAGCGACTCCCTCGCCGACTCCCATCGCCACCCCGATGCCGGCCCCGACCCCGACACCGAGCCCGACCCCCACGCCGAGCCCGACCCCGACCCCGACACCGACCCCCACACCCACGCCGACGCCGACCCAGGCCGCGTCCGCCATCGGCATCGCCCGGACTCGGCAGATCGGGGAGGTCGTCGTGGTCCGTGGCGTCGTCGTCGCCGAGGCCGGCCGTCTCGGGACGCCAGCCCTCTTCGCCATCGCCGACGCGACCGGAGGGATCGTCGTCCGACTCCCGTCCGGCGCCATCGGCCCGGCCCGAGGGATGTCCGTGCTCCTCCGTGGCCGGCTCGCCGACCCGTACGGCCAGCTCGAGATTCGCCCGGCAGCGGATGGACTGACCCGCGAGAGCATGGCGGTGATGCCGTCGGCGCTGTCCCTGTCCGGCGTACCGAGCGAGACCATCGAAGGACGACTCATGACCTTCGAGGCCGTCGTTGACACGCGAGCGGCGAAGGCGACGAGCGGCGATCTCTCGTTCCTCGCCACCACTGCGGCCGGCGTCCAGGTCCGGCTGACCGCCGACGCGTCGAGCGGCATCGATGCCGCCTCCATCACCGTCGGCGTCCGCGCTCGATTCACAGGCGTGGTCGGCCAGCGGGCGAGCCGCAAGGGCGCACTCGACGGCTATCGCGTGTGGCTGCGCGACCCGCGGGACCTTGCCCTGACCGGGCCCTCGCCATCGCCCTCGCCGTCGGCGTCGGGAGTGCCCGGGCCAAGCGGCCAGCCGAGTCCGACCTCGTCGCCGACCGCCACCTCTGGCGGCACCCCAGCGTCGATCGCGATCGTGGCCGCGCTCAAGCGCGACGGCCAGGATGTGACGGTCAGCGGCGTGGTCACGGCTGCCGGCGAGCTCCTGGATGCGACGGGGCGACGGGTCGTCGTCCAGGACCCGAGCGCAGCGGTCGAGGTCCTCGTGCCGACCGGAGTGACCGCGCCGCGCGTCGGGGACCGGATCCGGGTGACCGGCGAGATGGGAGCGGCGTACGGCGCCCCACGACTACGGGCCACGTCCCTGGATGTCCTCGGGCGGACGACCTTGCCCTCCGCCCTCGTCGTCCGCGGCCAGCTCAAGGCCTCGCACGCGTGGCGGCTGGTGACCATCTCCGGACGCATCGAGGACGTCTCCAAGCTCGGTGAACGCTGGCGGGCGGAGGTCGCCGTCGATGGCGGTCGCGTGCTCGTCATCGGCCAGCCGGGTGCCGGCATCCCGGTCGCGGCCGTCGTGGAGGGCCGTACCGTGACCGTGACCGGGGTCGT
>JANOTJ010000553.1:0-2556 GCA_031416295.1 Chloroflexota bacterium | reverse complement strand
ACCGGCGGCGGCACCGTCGCGGTGACCGCAGAAACGCTCACGTTCGGCCCGATCGGCTTGACCAAGATGGCCTGCGAGCCAGGAGCGATGGCCGTGGAGCGGGCGCTCATCGGCGTCTTCGCCAGAGTCGTGATCTACACGATCGATGCAGATGTGCTCACACTTGACGCTGGCGGTCCCGGCCTGACGTTCCGCGCGGCACCGTAGCCCGGGGCCTGTCAGCCCGCCGTCTGCAACACCGACTGGGCCGCCATCAGGACCGTGCCGATCGAGGTGGCGAGGTCGTCCATGTCGGCTTCGGTGGCGATCGCCGGGATGGCACCCATGTCGCGCGGGGCGATGCACTGCCATCGTCCTGGGCCGTTTGGCCCTCGTTATCGCGTCCAATGGCCAGTGCGCTCGAGGCTCGATCGGCGCGAGTCTGTGTCATACGGACCGCAGTGCTGGAGGACGTGACGGATGAGCGCCACTACGACCCTCGACCGGCCATACCCACCTCTCCTCGATTGGCTCGCAAGCCAGGATGTCGAGTACGAGATCCACGAGCACGACCCAGCATTCACGGCCCGGGCCACGGCCACCGCCGAAGGGGTCGATCCGCGCACCTTCGCCAAGGTCGTCGGGGTCGCCACACATGACGGCCCCCATATCCTCGTCGTTCTCGACGCCACGGACCGGCTCGACCTCCAGTTGGCCCGCCTGGCCCTCGGGGCGAGCGATGTTCGACTGCTCACCGAGGCCGAGCTGACGGCTCTCGCACCCGGTTGCGCGGTCGGCGCCATCCCGGCTGTCGGCTCCCTGTTCGGGCTGGCGACGTACGCGGACTACGCCGTACGCGAGGACCCCGAGATCAGCTTCAACGCCGGCAGTCACCGCTTCAGCGCTCGCGTCGAGCGGGCGGCCTGGGAGCGCGCCTGCGGGGTCACCTATGCCGATTTCGCCGCGGCCGACGATCCCGGGCCCGCCTGGGCACGCTCGTGACCACGGGCCTTCGCAGGGACAGGAGGGCGGGAGATGACGTGACGCAACCCAGCACCCTCGTGTGGATCGACGCACGGGAGGCTGTCATCGTCCGTTGGCAGGACGACCGGGCTCGACTCGAGCGGGTGGAGTCGGAGGTGCCGGCTCGGCGCCGGGCCACGGGCCATGTCCGGCACGATCCCGCCGTCCGCCATGGCGGCGGCGGGTCGCAGACCGCCGGCGAGCCGCACCGCCTCGAGCACCTCGATCGATTCATCGAACAGGTCGCGACTCGGCTGCCCGCGGACGATGCGCTGTTCATCCTCGGTCCCGGTACCGTGCGCGAGGGCCTGGAGCGCCACGTCCGCGAGAGCGACGACCACCACAAGCGCGCCCGCAGCCTCAGCTGCGAGGCGTCGTCACGGCTCACCGATCGCCAGCTCATCGCGCGACTCCGCCACTTGGCGGGCGCGGATCCGCGCCGGCGGACCGTCGGGGCACATCGCTGGACCGAGCCGCTGCCCCACCGCCCATCGGGCCAGGCCGAAGCGTGACGTCGACAGAGACCGGGATGGAGGGCGGTTCGATGCGAGTCCTCGTCGCGATCGACGGCTCTGAGCGGGCCGGCCTTGCCGTCGACCTCGTGGCGGACGCCGCCTGGCCGGCCGGGACCGAGATCCTCGTGGCGGAGGCCGTCGAATCCGTAGCCGGACTGTTCGGTGGGTCGTGGTCGGCACTTGCCATGGTCCAGGCAGACACGCTCGAAGCGGAACTGTGTACCGAGGCGAAAAGGACCGTGGAAGGGGCGCGTGCGCGGCTCGAGCGGCCCGACGTCACTGTCCAGTCCGCTGTCCTCCGCGGCCGGCCGGCCAGCGCGATCGTCGACCGAGCGCGGGACATGCGGGCCGATCTGATCCTCGTCGGGAGCCGAGGCCACGGAACGATCGAGTCGATGCTCCTCGGCTCGGTTTCTGCCGAGGTGATCGACCACGCGCCGGTGCCGGTGCTCATCTCCTGCGCACTTGGCCCATCTTCGCCGGCTCCGCGGTACGGGTGGTGAGCGTCGCCGACGTCGAGATCCCCTGGTGGACCGGCTTTCCCGAGCCTGGCTCTCTCGAGTTGATGCCCATCTACCTTGACGCCGCGGACGCCTCCCGCACGCAGCACGACCAGCTTGCGCGCGAGATGACGGCAGAACTTCAAGCGGCTGGCCTCAGGGCTGAAGCCGATCGCCGGTAGGGTGACGCGGCGACCGAGATCCTGGCCGCGGCAAGCGGGTCAAACACTGATGGCGATCCTCCACCATGGCGACCCTGCGGACCGCGGCGCCGTCGACGTCGGCCGCGCCGCCCCATCACCTCCTGACCCTCGACGAGCTTGGACCTGGGGGCCTTCGCTCGTAGCTCGATCTGACCGGCCGGCTCAAGCGCGATCCGGACGCCTTCCGGAACCGCCGAAGTCGCCGCGTGGCCGAAGTCGCCGCGTGATGGACATGGCGTGCGCCGATGCGGCGGAAGCGCCGGGAGCCTCGGTCAGCTTCCCACTAACTCGTCGAGGGTTGGGAGCCACGCGATGGTCGAGCCGGAGCCTTCGTGA
>JANOTJ010000552.1:0-4401 GCA_031416295.1 Chloroflexota bacterium | reverse complement strand
GCGTAGAACTCGTAGCAGTGGGCGCCGGCCAGGCGCTCCACGCCCTCCTCCGCGATGACCGGATCCAGGAGCCCGCCGGTGCCACAGTCGGCGTAGGCCACGTAGACGCGGTCGGAGCCGGCGCGTCGGCGACGGATCCTCTCGCGGACGGCGGAAGGGATCCCGCCGGGGCGGTTGTGCAGCGTCGCCGGGAGGCAGGTGATGTCCACGTTGGGCAGGCCGCGGGTCAGCGCCACGAGCTCGCGCGCAAGGGCGCCGCAGCCGACGACCAGGACCCTCGGGGCCTCGGGCTCGCTGCGGAGGTGGACGCTAGGCGACGCGGGCACGACGCTCGTCGATCAGGCGCCGCGCCGTTTCCGCGGCCACGCCCGCATCGCGACAGTACGCATCCGCGCCGACGGCCAACCCGAACTCCTCGTTGAGCGGCGCGCCACCCACGAGCACGATGTAGTCGTCGCGCAGCCCTCGATCCTTGAGCGTCTGGATCACGACCTTCATATAGGGCATCGTCGTGGTCAGCAGGGCGCTCATCCCCAGGATGTCCGGCTTGTGCAGCTCCAGGGCGTTGAGGAACTTGTCCGCGTCCGTGTTGATGCCAAGGTCAAAGACCTCGAAGCCGGCGCCCTCCAGCATCATCCCGACCAGGTTCTTGCCGATGTCGTGGATGTCGCCCTTGACCGTCCCGATGACGACCTTGCCGACCGGTTCCGCACCCGTCTCGGCGAGCAGCGGGCGGAGGATCGCCATGCCGGCCTTCATCGCATTCGCGGCGAGCAGCACCTCCGGCACGAACAGGATGCCGTCGCGAAAGTCGATGCCCACGATCTTCATGCCGGCGACGAGCGCGTCGTCGAGCACCCTGGAGGCCGTGAAGCCGCGCCCCAGCAGGATGTTCGTGCCCTGCACGATCTCGTCCTTCATGCCGTCGTAGAGGTCGTTGTGCATCTGCTCCACGAGCTCGTCGTCGGACAGGCTGGCGAGATCGATGTCCTGGTAGTCGTCGGTCATCGGGGGCTGGCTCCAGGCGGTGCGTCGGTGTGGCGGCGGTGATCGGCGGCTTTGGCGTGTGCCACGATGTGGAACCGTGCCGTATCATGGAACCCGCGAGCCGCGAATCTAGCCGACGAAGGGGTCCATGTCCAGCGTCCAGTCCATCAGGCGTGCGTTCGACGTCCTCGGGGCCCTCGGGGACGGGCCGCTGGGTGTCACCGAGGTGGCCGAGCGGGCGGGTCTCCCCAAGTCTACGGCTGCTCGACTCTTGACGACGCTGGCCGGCGAAGGTGCGGTGGAGCAGATCCCGGGCGACACGTCGTACCGGCTGGGCCCGCGGCTCATCACCCTGGCCGGCGGCTTCAGCCTGAACCGATCCCTGGCGGCGATCGCGCGCCCCGTGCTCGCGGAGTTGGCTGCCGGGTCGGGCGAGGCGGCGGGCATCGGGGTGCCGGACGGGGACCTCGTGCACTACGTCGACCAGGTGGATACCCCAAACCCGGTCCAGGTGCGTGACTGGACGGGAGCCCGGGCACCGCTCCACGCCGTGTCGTCCGGGCAGGTGCTCCTGGCGTTCCGGACGCCGGCGGCGATCGAGCGCTTCCTGACTCGGCCGATGGAGCGCTTCACGGACCGCACGCTGACCGACCCTGAGCTCATGCGGGAGCGGCTGCACGAAGTGCGCCGGCAGGGCTTCACCTGGGCGGTCGAGGAGTTCGACCCCGGGATCTCGTCCGTGGCCGCGCCCATCGCCGATGCGTCCGGCGAGGTGATCGCGGCCGTGCATCTCCATGGCCCGTCATACCGGTTTCCACCGGCGGAACGGACCGTGGAACTCGCACAGCTGGTGGTGACCGGTGCGGCCCGGATCGCAGCGGGCCTGCGCGAATCCTGAGGTTTCAGGCCGGGGTCGCGATGTCGTGCCCCGGCCTGGCCCGGTGTCAGTGGATGGAGGGGTTGGCGACGTCGAGACGTGGGGCGACTCCTCCGGTGGTCCTGTAGCAGCCGTCGGCCTTGCCCGGCGTGCCCGCATCGGGACCGTGGTGTGCGGTCTCGAGGCCAAACGCGGCCGGATCGCCACCACACGAGACGCCGTTCACGAACGGGTTGTGAAGCTGCCCGTTCGCGATGACCTGGTGGTTAGGACCTGCCTTGTGCGTGTGCGCCGAGACGGCGCCCGTCAGGCTGAGCGCCAGGAGCAGACCCGCTGCGATCGCGAGTCGGGATCGTCGCTTGGGAGACATCGGTTCCTCCGTCGAGTCGGGCCGAAACGGCCAGGTGGATACGCGGCTGGAGCACACGGAACGATCGGTCCGGACCGACGACCCCTCGCGCCGCCTCCGGCGCGGACGCGACATCGAAGAGCCACCCTTCCAGGACGAGCCCGGTCATCTGGCGATCGCCGACGACCGCCACATTGGTGACACCCAGACGCGCCAGATGATCTGCCACGTCGGGACCGACGGAGATTGCTCCTTCGTATCCGTCCACCAGCAGGACCACCATGGCCACGACGATTCGCTCCTTCCGTTCCTTGCCAACCGCAAGGTCGGAACGAACGTAGAGGACGCTCAGCGACGGTTCATCGGGGAGTTCACCTAATCCGCTGGATCCGACGGTGGGCGTCCGATGCCACGGAGCCCGTCCACGCCCGCCAGCTCGGTCCGGTTGCGAAGGTCCAACTTGCGCAGGATCGTGGAGACATGGTGCTCGACCGTGCGGCGCGACAGGAACAGCCGGTCGGCGATCTCAGGGTTGCTGAGCCCGGACGCGACCGCGCTCGCCATCTCCATCTCGCGAGGGCTCAGCTCCTCCAGCCCGGGCCCGGATCCAGCCGGCCTGGACCCGGCCCGGTGTGCTCCCCCGGAGCGGGGCGGACTTCGTCGCCACGTTCGTTGGCCCAGTCGACGCAGCTCCTGGTCGGCGAGGCGCTGTTCGGTGTGAGCACCCGCCTCGACCGCCAGCTCGGCTGCCAGCCGGTAGTGCCCGATCGCGGCGACGAGGTCGCCGGCCTCCGATGCCCGCCCCAGATCGATCCGAAGCCAGATCTCTTCGAGCCGAAGGCCCAGGGCAGTCAGCGCGGCCAATGCATCCGACAGGGTCGATACCGGGTCCGACGACGGATCGGCGCCGAGTCCGGCGATCCAGCGACGATACGCAAGTTCGTACGGACGAGCGGCCGCGACCGGGGGCGTGGTCCGGAGGATCTGCGCAGCCTCCTCCGGGCGGCCACTTCGCGCAAGGGCCTCAGCGGCGCGTGGTTCGAACTCGGCGGCGCACCGAGGGCAACCAGCCGCCTGGACGTCGCGGCGGCCCGCCTCGAGATGTCGGTCCACATCCGCGACCATGGCCTCCCGTCCGACTCTGGACAACCAGACGGCGATCAGCTGGTGGGTGCTCAGCCGGTAGTGCGGGTCGCGCTCGTCGCGGACGTCGTCCTCGAGCGCGGCGATCGCCTCCTTCCAGTCGCCGCCGGACAGCGACGCTTCGCGGAGCGCTCGAAGGGGTCGGATCCGGTCGATCCGTGGCCGGCCCATCCGCTCGTGGAGCGCAGCGACCTCGGCGGCGATGACCAGCGCGTCCTGGACCCGGCCGAGTCGCAGCAGCGCAAGCGAGGCGCCCGTCCCGGCCTCCACGGCGAGGATGGGGAGGAAGTGCCGCCGAGCCCCATCCCAGACCTCGCGGTAGCGACGCTCGGCTTCCCGGACATGTCCCAGGTGGACCATCGCCACGCCGCCGTAGTGGAGGGCGCGGAGGTACGCCTCGGTCCCGATCCCGCGTGCGACGTCCATCATCTCGTCGGCGATCCGGTCCATCAGCGCGACGTCCTCGGCCTGCATCGCCCCGTCGAACGCAGACTCAAGCGCCCCCACGAGCGCCCCCACCAGGCGATCCGTATCCTCAGGCGACGGAGCGCCGTCTCGCAGCGCCGTCCTGGCACCCGTCACCGCTGCCCGAGCGATACCGAGCCCATCGGCGGCGCGATGCTCGCTCCATAGGAGCACGGACGCCTCGAGGGCCATGGCGGAGACGGTCACCCATGGGACGTCGGCCAACCGTCGCGCGCGGTCAAGGAAGGCATGTGCATCCGTGGCAAGGCCGAGCGCGTGCGCAGCCCTGGCGGCGCCCAGGGCCGCGTCAGCCTGACCCACGGGTTCGCGGCGCCGGTCAGCGGCTCGAGCCCAGCGTTCCATCGCGGTCTGGTGGTCGCCAAGGTCGGCGGCCAGACCGGCGATGCCGGCATCCAGCTCCACCGCGACCGGATCCAGGGAGTCCGCGTCATCCGCGATGCGGGCAAGTTCCTTCACCCCGTCCGCGTCCAGCCAGCGACGGCCGGGTGACGCCGCGATGCGACCCGCGAGGTCCAGGACCGGATCCCCGGCGGACCGGCGATGGCCCAATGCTGCCCAC
>JANOTJ010000551.1:0-1875 GCA_031416295.1 Chloroflexota bacterium | reverse complement strand
GTCCTGGCGATCGCGGTGGAAGAAGCCCGGGACCTTCTTGCGTCCGCTGGAGTCGGGCTCTTGCTCGCAAAGGGCATCCGTGGAGCGCCGGCCAGTGGTGCAGTGCGCTGGATCCGAAACAACCCGTGGATACTGCTCACCCTCCGTCATCGAACCGACGACCATCTCTGGTTCAGTCTCTTTCACGAGGTCGGGCACGTGCTCGAGGGCGGGCGCCGGAGGAACGTCGTCGAGGAACTCAGCGACGATGGTACGTCTCGTCCTGACGAAGTCGCGGCGGATGCGTTCGCGCGCGACGCGCTCCTTCCCGACTTTGAGTCGAGCGAGCTGTTGCGAACGGGTCGACTCGATCAGAGCGCCATACGCGAGACAGCCGCGGAGTACGGGGTTGCCCCAGGCATCGTCGTCGGTCGCCTCGAGCGAGATCGTAACGTCCCACCTGGGCGATTCCGGAACCTGAAACGGAAGGTCGACACCTCGACCTCGTAAGTCGGGCTGTCGTCGTCGGCGCGGGACGACCATGCCATCCCGTGCTACACTGTCGCACATGAGCACACAACGCCGCGTGCATCGGTCCTTTCGGCTGCGGCCCGATACGTCGGCTCGCCTGGAGAGCCGCGCCGCCGAGACGGGCGAGACGTACACCGCGCTCGCGGAGCGATTCATCGATGAGGGCCTGCGCCGAGTCGATCATCCGGGCATCGACTTCGTCGACGGACCGGCCGGCCGGCGAGCGCGTGTCGTCGGTACCGGGCTCGGGGTCTGGGAAGTGATCGAGGTGCTTCGGGCGAACGACGGTTCGGCGGAGTCGGCAGCGGACTACCTCGCGATCCCGGCGCCTGGGGTTCGCTCGGCGATGGCGTACTACGGCGAGTTTCCCGACGAGATCGACGCCTGGATCGAGCGCAACCGCGCGACCGCCGCACGCGAGGAGGCCAAACAGGAGTTCGCGATGGCTGCCGAACAGGGCAAGCGAATCAACGTCGTGCTCGATGTCGAGCACGACGACAGGCTCACCGAGATGGCGGCCCGACTCTACGTCCAGCCGGGCACGGTGGCTCGGTCGCTGCTCTCGACGGCCCTCGACCAAGTGGACCCCGAGGCGGCCACGATCACCGCGCTGCTCGACTCGATCCCGGGCGCCTGGGAGCGGACCATGGAGGGCGTCGCCGACGCCAGGGCCGGCCGCGTCGTCCCGCTCGATCAGCTCTGATCCACGGTGGCGAGGGTTGTCGTCGCGCAGCGCGCCAGCTCGGAGCTCGCGAACCTGATCCAGAGCCGCCACCTGCCCACAGACACCCGTGACCGCGTGCGCCAGTCGCTCGCTCAGCTCGAGACCTTCCCGCTTGTCGGGAGACGGCTTACGGGCCGTTGGCGCGCCTTCCGGCTGATCGTCGGGCCCTGGCCGTGGCTGCTCCTGATTTACCTGCACGACACGGCAGCCGACACGGTCACAGTTGTCGCCGTCCACGACGCGCGCACCGCGGCGTCAGCTACATCAGGGCCCTGATCGTTAGACCGCAGGGCTGCTACTGGCCCGGCGCACCGGCGTCCTCCGTCGGTCCTGTGCGCGCCTGGTGGCCGATCCACACATGCCCATCCGCGAATCGCTCCGCCTTCCAGATCGGCGCGCGCGCCTTGGTCTCATCGATGGCGTAGCGCGCCGCATCGAAGGCCGCCCCGCGATGGGCGGCGACGGCGACGACCGCGATCGATGTCTCGCCCAGCGGCACTTCGCCGGTCCGATGGACGATGGCCACGCGATCGACCCCAAAGCGCACAGCGATCTCGTCGGCGATGTCGCCCAGGACGGCGAGCGCCATCGAGTCGTGCGCTTCGTATTCGAGCGACTCCACCGCGCGACCGGCATGGCGG
>JANOTJ010000550.1:0-2530 GCA_031416295.1 Chloroflexota bacterium | reverse complement strand
CTACGATCGTCACCTGTGTCGGGTCGTCCCAAATCCCGAGTTCGTCACGGGCTCATTCGCGAAGCTCGCCCGGAATCCGCAGGTCTATCGCACGATGAACGGTCCGACGGAGTTCCACGTCGTTGGCTCGCTCAAGGACTGGGAGATCCTGTCGCGCCTGGGGAACGTGACTGAGCCGGTCCTGCTGACCAGTGGCCGGCATGACGAGGCCACTCCCGCCCAGGTGGTGGCGCTGGCCGACCGGCTACCGCAGGCCGAATGGGTGCTCTTCGAGGCCAGCGGGCACCTGGCCCACGCGGAGGAGCCGGATCGGTACATGGCTGCGGTGGCCGATTTCCTGGCCCGGGCGGAGACGGGTCGCGCGCCAGGACGTGCCGAGGCCCCGGTCCGCGCCGGCGGCGCCGAGGCGGCCGAGGCGGCCGGCGGCGCCCATCCGATCAGCCTGGCCCGCTCCGCCGGCATGGGTCGACACACCGGGCAAGCGGGCGTCCCGTGACCGAGGAGCTGACGGTCCCGACCGATGCCCTGCTCACGGTGCGGGACCTGGTGGTCACCTACCCGGGTCCGCGCCGCGTGCTCGATCGCCTCCGTGGTCGGCCACCGTCCGATCTCACCGCGGTCCGTGGCGTGGACCTCACGATCGGGCGGGGCGAGACGCTGGCCCTGGTCGGGGAGTCCGGATCGGGCAAGACCACCGCGGGCCGGGCGATCATCCGGCTGGTCGAGTCGACGTCGGGTTCGGTGATCTTCGACGGGATCGATGTCCGGGCGGCCTCCCGAGGTGAGCTGCGGCGCCTTCGAGAGCGCATCCAGATCGTGTTCCAGGATCCCTATTCCAGCCTAAACCCGCGGATCACGGTCGGAGCGGCCATCCACGAAGTCCTGCACGTCCATCGCATCGGGGCGAACGCGGCTGAACGACGCGAGCGGGTGCAGGCGCTCCTGGCGGACGTGGGCCTGGGCCCCGAGCACGCCCGGCGCTATCCCCACGAGCTCTCGGGGGGGCAACGCCAGCGGGTGGGCATCGCGCGCTCCCTCGCGGTCGATCCGGAGCTCCTGATCCTGGACGAGCCGGTCAGCGCCCTCGATGTCTCGGTCCAGGCCCAGATCGTGAACCTCCTGGACGACCTGCAGGAGGAACACGGGCTGGCCTATCTGTTCATCGCCCACGATCTTGCCGTCGTCCATCACATCGCCGATCGGGTTGCCGTGATGTACCTCGGCGAGATCGTCGAGGAAGGCCCCGTCGACGAGCTCTTCGCCGACCCGCGGCACCCCTACACACGGGCCCTCCTCGCGTCGATCCCGGGCGCTCGTCCGACTCGCGAGCGAGCGCGCGGAGAGCTGCGCCCTGACCTGGCGGCTGGATCTGGATGTCCGTTCCGCAATCGCTGCCCCGAGCGCCATGATCGCTGCGAGGTCAGGCCGCCGTATGTCGAGATCGGCGACGGGCGGCTGAGTCGGTGTTGGCTGGAGGCGGAGGCGTCGGCATGAGTCGTTCACCCTTTCACGTGCGTCGGGACCAGGTCCACCTGGCCTGGGACCCCGCGCTCGAGCCCGTCCTGATGATCGCCAGTGGCGATGCGGTCGAGTTCGATGCGCTGGACGCCTCGAACGGCCAGATCACGGCGTCCTCGACGACCGCGGACCTCGAGACGCTGGACTTCGCCCGTGTCGATCAGGTGTGCGGACCGGTCCATGTCGACGGGGCGATGCCCGGCGACACGCTCCAGGTGGAGCTCCTCGAGTTCACACCCGGCGATTGGGGCTGGACCGCGAGCATCCCCGGATTCGGACTGCTGGCCGACGAGTTCCCGGACGGGGCGCTGCGAATCACCCGGCTGGCGGACGGGTCGTGCGAATTCCTGCCCGGGATCGTGATCCCGCTTGCGCCCTTCTGCGGCGAGTTGGGCGTGGCCCCGGCCGGCGAGCCGCGCTCGACGATCCCACCGACGGAACTGGGCGGGAACATGGATACCCGTCATCTCACCGCCGGGTCGGTCCTGTGGCTGCCCGTCGTCGTGCCCGGAGCGCTGTTCAGCCTCGGCGACGGCCATGCCGCGCAGGGCGACGGCGAGGTCTGCGGAACCGCCATCGAGACGTCCATGCGCGCCCGCGTGCGGCTGACCATCCGGACCGACGTTCGCGTCAGCGCGCCGGAGTTTCGAACGTCGGGACCGCTCGGTCTGTCGACCAACACCGCCGGCTGGTATGCGGCCGACGGGGTCGGGCCGGATCTGATGATGGCCGCGCGCGATGCCGTCCGACGCATGATCGATCGGCTTGGCGTGGAGCACGGGTTGTCCGGCCTGGACGCCTACATGCTGATGAGCGTCGCCGGCGATCTGCGCATCAGCGAGATCGTGGACCAGCCCAACTGGATCGTGACGGCGTACTGCCCGCGCTCGATCTTCGGCTGATGTCGTCCTTCGGCTGAGGTCGGTCGCATGACCCGCGCACTCATCCTGGCCGGCGGCGGCATCACCGGGATCGCCTGGGAATCGGGGGTCCTGGCGGGCCTGGCGGCCGG
>JANOTJ010000549.1:0-2959 GCA_031416295.1 Chloroflexota bacterium | reverse complement strand
GGACCCTGCTCCGAACTGCCCGAGCGGGTCCTGCCCCGCGGCGCAGCGGCCCAACCTGGACCGAGTCCCTCCGCGCGCAAGCGCAGGGGATCATCGCGTGCGACTTCTGCACCGTCGAGACCGCCTGGCTCCGGACGCTCTCCATCCTCGTGTTCATCGAGCTCGGCAGCCGGCGGCTCCACCTCAGCCCATCAACGGCGCACCCCGACTCGGCGTGGGTCACCTGAGCAGGCCCGGAACCTCGCCCTGGACCTCGACGCTCGGGTGAGCCCCGTCCGCTTCCTCATCCGCGACCGGGACACGAAGTTCAGTGGCTCGTTTGACACGGTGCTGCGGTCGGAGGGGATCCGGGTCATCCGCACGCCGATCCAGGCACCGAACGCGAACGCCTACGCGGAACGGGTGATCGAGACGATGCGACCCCGAGTGCATCGACTGGACGCTCATCCTCGACCGGCGGCATCTCGATCGAACCCTCCGGACCTACGCCGAGCACGACAACCGCGGCCGGCCCCATCGCGCCATCGGCCTCACTCCACCGCTGGCCGACGCCCGGATCTCCGTGCCGTTCGGTCCGCGGCATATTTGCCGCCGGGACCTGCTCGGTGGGCTGATCCACGAGTACTACGGCGCCGCCGCGTGATCGAATCCGGGTTTCCGATCCCCACGGGGCCGCTGCATCCTGATCGGCGCAGATCGGTGGCTCCCGCAGGCGGGGTGAGTCGTCCCTACCAGACGGCCACCGGGTGGGGGTGGCGGTGCTCCCGCAGCCTCTGGTCCTTGGTCACCAACTGCCAGCCGTTCTCGATCGCCGTCGCGTAGATCAACCGGTCGGCCGGATCGCCAGGGAAAGATGACGGCAGGCTGACCGCCGTGCTGGCGATCGCCGGCGTCACCGGGATCGTCCGGACCTGGGCGGCCAGCTGTCCGAGCCAGGAGGCGATCGGGATCGTCACCACGATCCGCTCGTGGCGGGCCAGCCAGGCGAGCTCGAACCACGAGATGTCGGCAACCGCGAGCTCAGCCGCGTCACCGATGGCCTTGCTGGCGGCGGCGCTGATTCGATCGGGTTCGGCGGACCACCAATGGACGACGTGGCTGTCGAGGACCACAGTGCTCACGTCAGCTCCCAGCTCGCTCCGGTCGTGAAGAGATCCTCCTCCCGTCCCGCGGTCATGGCCACCCCGACGAGGCTTCCCTTCAGCGCGTGCGGACCGGAAGCCGGCACGAGCCGTGCAACCGTCCGTCCATGCTTTGTGATCTCCACCTCTTGGCCCGCTGCCACGTCGTCGAGGAGGGACAGGATCTTGGCCTTAGCCTCGGTGGCGGTCATCTTGATGGTCATGCGGTCATTCTAGTGGTCAGTGTCCAGTGGAGCAAGGGGTTGAACTCGTCCTCCGCTGGTGGTTGCTCGCGTCGTCGACTTCGCAAGACGCACGCCATAGGGCGTTCGCCCAATGGACGCGGCCCGACGTGTCCACGTAGCGTCCCGCGCCTGGTCACCCGGACTCTGTGCCCAAGAAGTGCCGCATCCTGACCACGCTGGGCGTCTGCGCAGCCTGCGCGGTGGGCTGCACCGCGAGGACGATCAACCGGCGGTAAGCGGCGCCGCGTAGGCTGGGCACGCGCCTATTAGTCGGGTACCAGCGCGAGCTGTCGCAAGATCGCTCCGGAGTCGTAATAGTCGCGGCCGAAGATGACCTTGCCGTCGCGAATGCGCATCACGCTGCAATAGGCAATCTCGGCGCGGCGACCGGTGGCGGGGAAGGATCCGGCCGCGTTGCTGAGGGGGCCGGTGTTGGTGCCGCGGTTCAGAAACTCGACGACGGCCCACTCGCCCTGCTCGACGACTCGGGTTACCTCGCACACCCCGTCAGGGAAGGCCCGCAACCAACGCTCATAGTCCTCGCGATAGCCGTCCGGACCGATGAGCTGTTCGCCGCGGGCCATGTCCCAGAACTCGCAGTCATCGGCAATGACCGCCATCCCCGCCTCGGGATCGCGGTTGGTCCACGACTCGTGAAAGATTCTTGCCACCGCCGCCGGGCTCTGAGTCACCGGTGCCTCCTCAGACTTGGGACCATCATAGTATCCCGGCCGCGGCTCGACCTGCGGGGCGAGGCAGCAGCGGCACCGATCGACGGTCAAGTCTCTCTGGGGCCGGTGTCCAGGGGCGGGCAGCCCGTGGGGGTCGGAAACCCCGAATCGCGATCGGACAACCCCGGTACGATCGGCCGATGTGGTCGCTCCTCTACCTCGTCGTCCGGGCCCTCGTCCGTCTCCTCGCCAGCGGTGGGCGCGGCCGAGACGACGAGCGCTCGAAGGACCTCGAGATCTTCGTCCTCCGCCATCAGCTCCGGGTGCTCCGCCGGACGGCGGGCCCACCCAGGCTCCGGGTCATCGACCGGGTCCCGCTCGCGGCGGCGAGTCGGGTCATCCCGCGTCAGCGCTGGGTCGTCTTCCTCGTCACCCCGGCGACCCTCCTCCGCTGGCACCGCGAGCTCGTGAAGCGGAAGTGGACCTACCGCAGGACCGGTCGCCCCGGCCGGCCACCGATCGATGCCGCGATCCGTGCGCTCATCCTCCGGCTCGCCCGGGAGAACCCCCGTGGGGCTGTGTCCGGATCGGAGGGGAGCTTCGGAAGCTCGGGATCCGCGTCGGCGCAACGACGATCCGGACCCTGCTCCGAACTGCCCGAGCGGGTCGTGCCCCACGACGGACCGGCCCAACCTGGACCGAGTTCGTGCGCGCGCCAGCGGATGGCCATCGCCTGCGACTTCTGCACCGTCGAGACCGCCTGGCTCAGGACGCTCTACAGCCTCGTGTTCATCGAGCTCGGCAGCCGGCGGATCCACCTCAGCCCATCAACGGCGCACCCCGACTCGGCGTGGGTCACCTGAGCAGGCCCGCAACCTCGCCCTGGACCTCGACGCTCGGGTGAGCCCCGTCCGCTTCCTCA
>JANOTJ010000548.1:0-2923 GCA_031416295.1 Chloroflexota bacterium | reverse complement strand
GTGGTGGAAGCGCTGGACCATGCCCTGGCCCGCGGCGCGACGCCCCTGGCCGAGCTCCTCGGCTACGGTGCCACGGCCGATGCCTCGCACATCACGCTGCCCGCGCCGGGTGGCCTCGGGGCGGTCAGGGCCGCCCGCCGGGCACTCGTCAAGGCCGGTCTGACGCCCGACGACATCGACCACATCAACGCCCACGCCACGTCGACCCTGGAAGGCGACAAGGCCGAGCTACAGTCCATCCGGACGATCCTCGGCGAGGACGCCTCGCGGGTCGCCGTGACCGCCAACAAGTCGATGCTCGGACACTCCCTGGGCGCCGCGGGCGCCATCGAAGCGATCGCCACGATCATGGCCATCCGCGATGGTCGTGTCCCGCCGACGATCAACCTGACCGACCCGGATCCCAACGGCGAGGGCCTGGACCTGACGCCCAACGTGGCCACGACGCGAGTCATCCGCTACGCGATGAGCAACTCGTTCGGCTTTGGCGGCCAGAACACCGCGCTCATCTTCGGGCGGTGGGACGGATGACCGACGACCCGAGCGCCGAGCCGCCGCGCGACCGCGGCGACGTCGAGCTGCTGGCACTCATCGACCGGCTGGCGGCACTCCTGGAGCGCTCGGACCTGACCGAGCTCGAGGTCGGGTCGGGTGCGACGGACCTCGTCCTGCGCAAGCCCCAGGCACTGGGCGCGCCGGGCGTCATGGTCGTCGCCGGCGGCGGGGCGTCAAGTGACGGCGGCGCGGGTTCTGGGGCCGGGATCACGGGCGGCGGCCCGGCGTCCGGTGAGCTCCAGGGCGCCGGTCTCGAGCCCGTGCTGGTCGCCCGCCCGTCCATCAAGGCGCCCCTCACCGGCATCTTCTACACCTCCCCGGCGCCTGGCTCCGGGCCGTACGTGCAGACCGGCGGCGAGGTCGCCGTGGGCCAGGTCATCGGGCTCATCGAGGCCATGAAGCTGTTCAACGAGATCAAGTCCGACCTCGCCGGCCGTGTCGTCCGGGTCATCCCGGAGAGCGGCACGCTGGTCAAGGCGAAGCAGCCGCTCATCGAGGTGGATCCGCTGTGAGCACGACCCCCCCGCGCTACGCCCATGTCACCGGCTGGGGCCGCTATGTCCCGGCGCAGGTGCTCACCAACGCCGACCTCGAGCGCATGGTCGAGACCAATGACGAATGGATCGTCGCGCGGACGGGCATCCGCGAGCGGCGCGTCGCCGCGGCCCATGAGACGACGTCCTCCATGGCCGCGGTCGCGGGCCTGCGGGCCATCCACACCGCGGGCATCGACCCGGACGAGATCGACCTCATCCTGCTGGCCACGCTCACGCCCGACTACTGGATGCCGTCCACGGCGGCCCTGGTCAAGGAGGCCATCGGCAACACCCGGGCGCCGGCCATGGACATCTCGGCGGCCTGCTCGGGCTTCGTGTACGCCTACGCCACGGCCCAGGCGTACATCACGAGCGGCCTCGCGAAGCATGTGCTGGTCATCGGCGCCGAGCTCCTGACCCGCTTCCTGGACTACACGGACCGGAGCACCTGCATCCTGTTCGGCGACGGCGCGGGCGCCGTGGTCATGTCCGCCTCGGACGAGCCCGGCGGCGGTCTCGGCATCGAGCTCACGACCGAGCCGCAGGGCGCGTACATGATCTGGTTGCCGGCCGGTGGCGCGAAGAGCCCACCCTCGGCCGAGACGATCGCCCGCGGCGAGCACTACATCCGGATGGAGGGCAGGGAGACCTACCGGTTCGCCACGCGGACGATGGCCACCACGGCCCTCGCATCCATCCGGCGCGCAGGACTCGATCCGTCGGACATCGCGCTGTTCATCCCGCACCAGGCCAACATCCGGATCGTCGAGGCGGTGGCCAAGGGCCTGGGCCTGCCGATGGACCGGATGTACGTGAACCTGGACCGCTACGGCAACACGTCCGCCGCATCCGTGCCCATCGCCCTGGCGGAAGCGGTCGAGGAAGGCCGCATCAAGGTCGGCGACAACATCACCATGGTCGCCTTCGGGGCGGGCTTCACGTCGGGCGCCGTGACCGTCCAGTGGACCGCCGATCCGGCCCGCGGTGCGGGCGCCGACGAGGCCGTCAGGGCGCAGGACGTGCACGTCCGGCTGCCCGTCGACTGGGACTCCGTGGACCCCATCCCGCAGGCCCTCGCCGATCTGATGAGCCAGCCCGGCGCGATCGACGTGCCCCTCGACGATGTCGTGCCCGGCGAGCCCGAAGCCACGCATCCGGAGGTCCGCGCATGATCGAACTCGGCGGCAAGGCCGCCCTCGTCACGGGCGGATCGCGCGGGATCGGGCGCGCCATCGTGGTCCGTCTGGCCACGCAGGGCGCCGACGTCGCCTTCACCTACAAGGGCAACGCCGGGGCGGCTGCCGAGACCGTGGCCGCGGTGGAGGCGCTCGGTCGTCGGGCGCTCGCCGTGCAGGCCGATGCGGCCGATGGGGGCGCGGCCGAGGCGGTCGTGAAGGTGGCCCTGGAAGCCTTCGGCAAGGTGGACATCCTGGTCAACAACGCGGGCATCACCCGCGACGACCTGATCATGCGCATGAGCGCCGACGCCTGGAACGACGTCATCGACACCAACCTGTCCGGGGCGTTCTGGATGACCAAGGCGGTCACCCGACCGATGCTCAAGGCACGTGCCGGACGGATCATCAACATCACCTCGGTATCCGGCCAGGCCGGGCAGATGGGCCAGGCCAACTACAGCGCCGCGAAGGCCGGACTCATCGGGTTGACCAAGGCCACCGCCCGGGAGCTCGCCTCACGGGGCATCACGGTCAACGCCGTCGCCCCGGGCTTCGTGCTGACCGAACTCACCCAGGACCTGCCGGACGCGCTCAAGGACGAGATCACCAGCCGGACGCCACTGGGCCGCTTCGGCACGACCGGGGAGATCGCGA
>JANOTJ010000547.1:0-1658 GCA_031416295.1 Chloroflexota bacterium | reverse complement strand
CGTGGCCAGCGTCGTGGATGTCGTCCCGGCGCCGCAGCCGCTGCCCCGCCTGCCGGTCGCGCGAGCGATGTGGCGGCCACGTCCCGACCTGCGCACGAACGCCGCCGCCTGGATCCACGCCGGCGGCTCGCACCACACGAGCCTGGGCTTCGCGGTCACGGCCGAACACATCCGCGACTTCGCGTCGATGCTCGGGATCGAGGCATTGATCATCGACGAACGCACGGAGCTCGACGCGTTCCGAGACCAGGTTCGCTGGAACGACCTGTACCACCATCTGGCCCGGGGCCTCTAGCGAGATCCTGTCTTCGGTCATTTCCGTCTTCGGAACGTTCGTGGACAATACTCCGGGTGTCGAAGTGCTCAGACTCTGTCACCCGAAGTGGGCTGAGATTGTGTCACCTCGGCCGCCAGCGTCGCCAGGGATGGACGGGTTTCGGGTTGGCGTTGAGCGGTTCGATCGGTGACGCCGGATGGTCGTTGATCGGACCCGAGACGTCCGGGTCGGGGATGTCGGTCAGGATGCGTGATCCGGATCGGGCGCGGAGCGTCGGCGCATCCGCCGGCGCCTCGACCGCCGCGACCAGCTCGCCCCGCCACAGGACGACGAGACTGCCA
The DNA here is from genome assembly GCA_031416295.1 of Chloroflexota bacterium. Classification (GTDB taxonomy): domain Bacteria; phylum Chloroflexota; class Limnocylindria; order Limnocylindrales; family CSP1-4; genus SPCO01. Next base: position 1,040 of record JANOTJ010000547.1, on the reverse strand, counting down.
TCGAGACGCTCATGGACCTCGACCCGGGCCCGCGCCAGCGTTCGCCGGCCGGCGACGATCCCGAGCTGGAGGCTCCGACCACCGAACCGGATCGTGTTGTCGGATGCCACGAGCCGCCCGTACTTGAAGCAGCACACCCGGTCCAGGTCGAGATCGGGTGGGACCGCCCGATAGGCGATCTCGGGCGCTGCGGCCGGGACGCCGAAGCGGGCGTTGAGCCGGACGAGGAAGCCCGGCAGATAGTCATTGGCCGCCGCGATCGTGGTGATCCCCGCGATCCGCAGCTCGGCCACCAGGCGGCCCTGGATGGTCTCCCACATCCGCTCGATCCGACCCTTGGCCTGCGCCGACAGGGCGTGGATCCGGCGGATCCCGAGTTCGTCGAGGGCCCGCCCGACCTGGGTCGGCAGCCGGGTCCCGGTCAGCTCCTCCTCGAGGGTCAGGCGCTCCAACGCCCGCTTGGTGAAGATCCCGTGGCGGTCCACGTACAGGGCCAGCGGGATGCCCGGTCCCTCGGCGATCGCGCGCAGCATGGCGAGATAGCCGGCCGCGTCCTCCTGCTCGCGGAAGAGGGCCGCCGGGACGGTCCCGGTCGCATCGTCGATCGCCCCGATCAGCGTCGTGAACGGCTGGTCCGGCCCGAACCAGCGATGGCGGCTGCCGTCGGCCTGGAGCAGCACCCCCTCGCGGCCCATCCGCTCACGTCGGCTGCGGTGGGCCGGCGGTCGCCTCGGCCGCGGACTCGGGCTGCCGGACCGGACGAGCAGCCGGCGGATGGTCGAACGCTCGAGGGTGATCCCCTCGCGCTCGGCGAGCAGGTCGGCCAGGTGGCTGTGGTTGAGCCCGGCGTATGTCGTTCGGGCCAGTTCGACGACCCGCTCGGCCAGGGCCGGATCGATGGCATGCCACGGACGTCGGCCGCGGTTGCCATGGGCGAGGGCGGCGATCCCCTCGCGACGGTAGCGGGCCTTGACCCGCTTGAGGTGGCGGATCGAGATGTCGAGCGCGAGCGCCGCCTCGATCGTCGTCAGCCGGCCGGC
>JANOTJ010000546.1:0-2191 GCA_031416295.1 Chloroflexota bacterium | reverse complement strand
GACCTTCTTCGAGCGCCTGTCCGCGAGCGGCCCGGTCGTCATGGTCTTCGAGGACCTCCATCACGCCGACTCGGGCCTCCTGGACTTCATCGACCACATGCTGGAGTGGAGCCGGAACGTCCCGATCCTGATCGTGACCCTCGCCCGTCCCGAGCTCCTGGAGCAGCGTCCTGACTGGGGCGCAGGCAAGCGCAGCTTCACCTCCATCTACCTGGAACCGCTCTCCACCCAGGCCATGCGTGAGCTCCTCGCCGGGCTCGTTCCGGGACTGCCGGACGCGGCCCGCGACACGATCGTCGACCGGGCCGACGGGATCCCGCTGTACGCGGTGGAGACCGTCCGCATGCTCGTGGCCCAGGGTCGGCTCGTCCTGGACGACGGGGGGTATCGCCTGGCCGACGCCCTGACGGACCTCGCGGTCCCAGAGACATTGACCGCGCTGATTGCCGCCCGCCTCGACGAACTCGACGCCGCCGACCGGGGGCTGGTGGCCGACGCGGCCGTGCTCGGCCAGAGTTTCACCCTAGCGGGCGTGGCCGCGGTCGCGGGCGTGGATCCGGTGACCCTCGAGCCGCGATTGCGAGCGCTCGTCCGACGCGAACTGCTGGTCCAGGCCGTCGACCCCCGCTCGCCTGAGCGCGGTCAGTACGCATTCGTCCAGGCCTTGATCCGGGAAGTCGCCTACAACACGCTCGCCAGGCGCGATCGCAAGGTCCGCCATCTCGCGGCGGCCCGCTTCTTCGAATCGCTCGGGACGGACGAGCTGGCGGGGGCACTTGCCGGCCACTACCTCGCCGCCCAGGGCTACGCGACTGACGGCCCCGAGGCGGATGCCCTGGCGGCGCAGGCCCGGGTGGCTCTTCGGGGCGCCGCCGAGCGCGCGGCCGCACTCGGATCACATGCACAGGCGATCACGTTCCTTGAGCGCGCCCTGGCCGTCAGCCCCGACGTGGCCGACCGCGTCGACCTGCACGAGCGGGCGCTCGCCTCGGCCGAGCAGGGTCTGGTGGCTGAGGTCGCGGAGCAGCACGCCCTTGGAGCGCTCGAGGCCCGCCGGGAGCTTGGGGACCGTGAAGCGATCGCCCTCGCCGTAGCGGTGTACGCCCGTGTCATCCGCGACTACGCGACATCGGGCGACCGATCGCTCGAGATCCTGCTGCCCGCCTGGGAGGAGTTCACCGATCTCGAGACCACCCCGGCCGGTGTCGCCCTGATGCTCCAGCTCGCGTCCGCCCACATCGGCCGCGGCGACGAAGATGCGGCCCTGGCCTGGCTGGAACGGTCGCTGCCCATCGCCGAGCGTCTCGATCTCCTGCCCCAGATCGCGGCCGGGCTCGCGCGACTGAGCGGCGTGCTGTATCGACTCGATCGGCCGCGGCAGGCGCTGATCCTCCTGCGCGGGACGCACGAACTGGCCGTCGCGAACGGACTGGTGGACGTGCACCTGCGCACACGGACGTCGCTCACCTTCTACGAGCAGTTCGCCGATCCTGCGGCCGGCCTTGCCATGGCCCGCGAGGGGTTGGAGATCGCCAGCCGACAGGGCTCCGCGCTCTACGGCTTTGTCATGGTCGGCAATGCCGTCTCATGCTCGATCCGGATCGGCGAGTGGGCCTGGGCGTCGGCGCTGCTGGACGAATGGCTCGCAAACGAGATCACCGGTGAGTTCTATCTCGAACTGTACGTCGATCGTGCCGTCCTGTCGGCGCTCCGAGGCGGTGACCCTGCGAACGATCTGGCGGAGGCGGAGCGCCTCGTCGCGACCGTGAAGGACACGCAGTACACGTCGTACTGCCATTGGGGTCGCGCATGGGCCGCATTCACGGCCGGGCGTCTTGATCAAGCACGGGAGGAGGCCGTCGCGGCGGCACGCGTCACCAATTACTTCGTCCCGATCAGCCTGCCACTCGCCGTGCGGGCCGCGCTGTGGGCGGGCGACGCGCCGGATGCGAGGGCTGTCGTCGGGCAGATCGAATCCTTCGTCGCGCGCGGCCAGGCGATCGGACTGGACCTTGTCACGTTACGGGCAGGGGTTGCCTCCCTCGAGGGCCGTCGGGCCGATGCGATCGCCGGGTATCGCGAGGCGCTCCGCGGCTGGGGCCAGCTCGGTCTCGCCTTCGACCACGCGATGGCCGTGCTGGACATGGCCGTGCTGCTCGCCCCGACCGAGCGCGAGATGGCGGAGGCGCCC
>JANOTJ010000545.1:0-7856 GCA_031416295.1 Chloroflexota bacterium | reverse complement strand
TCATCGGGCGTGAGCGGGATCACCCCGTCGGGCAACGCGACCGGCTCGTCCGGGGCGATGCCCTCGTGCCAGATGCGGCGCCCGGACGGGGTCAGCCACTCGACGGTGCCCACGCGCAGGGCGGAACCGTCGCGCAGGGCGAATTCGCCGAGCACGGTCCCCGTTCCGTAGGTGGTCTCGCCGACGATGGTCGCCCGGTCGGCGTCCTGCAACGCCCCGGACACGATCTCCGACGAGCTCGCGGTGTCGCCGTTGACGATGACCACGAGCGGCAGGTCCCTGGCCACGCCACCCGGCGAGACGTCGTGCGGCTTCTCCGTGCCCTGCGCATCGCGATCGATGTAGACCACGCCGCTGGTCAGGAACTGGCTGGCGATCCCGACGGCCTCGTTCACGTAGCCGCCCGGGTTGCCGCGCAGATCGAGGACGACTCGGTCGGCGCCCGCTTCGCGCGCCGCGCCGAGCGCCTGGACCATCAGGCCGGAGGCGCCCGAGGAGAACTGCTCGAGGCGAATGAGCGCCGTGCGCGTGCCAGGCACGAGGGTCCATGAGACCGGGTCCAGGGGGACATCGGCGCGGGTGATGGAAAGGGTCCGCTCCGAGCCGTCGGCTCCAAGACGTACGCTGAGCTCGACCACGGACCCGGCTTCTCCGCGGACCCAGCCGGCCACCTCGTCGAGCGTCCGGCCGTCGGTCGACTGACCGTCGACGCTGACGATGATCTCGCCGACCTTGACCCCGGCGGCCTCGGCGGGGCTACCCCGGAAGACGCCCACGATCTGCGTCTCGCCGGCCTCGGTCGCGTCGATGCGCACGCCGATGCCGACGTACGACCCTGACAGTGAATCGTTGCGTTGCTCGCGCTCCTGCGCCGTCATGAAGTCGGTATGCCCGGTGTCGCCGACGGCCTCCGTCATCCCCTCGATGGCCCCGTGGATGAGTGCCTGGTCGTCGAGGTCGGCGCGGCCCACGTACTGCTGATGGAGGATGTCCCACGCGTCGCGGATGAGCGCGAAGTCAGTCGGCGCCGAGGCCGCGGGCGCGGACGCAGGGCTCGGGGTCGTGCCGGTCACCGCACCCGTGCTGGGCGTGGCGAGCCGACCGACCCCGATCCCGGCGCTGAACGTCGCGACCAACGCGAGCACGACGACCGGGCCGATGGCCCACGATCGGCGTCGTCGACCGCCCGCCGGTGACGTCGGAGCCTGGGAGGGACCGGGCATGAGAGAGGTCACGTCCGGCGGCTCGTGGTCGGTGGTCGGTTCGGTCGGGATCCGGTCGGTATCCATCGGTGGCATCTGGCTCGTGCGGTCGAGACGGCCATGCCGCGCGGAGGCCGCGCGGTAGGCGCCGGATCGTCGATCCAGCACGGCAAGGATGCCGCATATCGGTTGCGAGCAGGGTGGGGGCGAGGTGAAGGTTCGTTCGCCTCGTGTCGGCGGCCCGCTGCGTGGACCGGTCTCGCGGCCTGCGGTGTGTCGGCGACACGCTGTGTGGACCGGTCTCGCGGCCTGCGCTAGACTCGACAATCCCCAGTGATCCACTCGGAGATGCTCTCGCTCGTGACCGAACCGCCTGCCACTGCCGCTGTCGCCACCGCCGGTCTTGGACCGCTGCGCGCTGCGCCGGCGGGTCTGCCGGACCCGACGATCACGCCGCCGACGGTGGCCGAAGCAGGTGATCCCTTCGCCACCGTGCGGGTCCTCGACCTCGTGGTGCGCCTCGAGCGCGGCCTGCCGATCCGGCTGGATGCCATCGCCGACCGACTGAACGCCATGTACCTCGATTGGCTCTTCCCCGTCCGGGTCGTGGCCGACGTGGTCCTGCAGCTGTCGTCCAACTGGATGGTCGATTACCGCAATAGCTCGGGCATCGTCGTCGCCGACGGACCGTCAGGTCCGACGCTGACCGTCGAGGACAGCTCACGAGTCGATCCCTGGCTCGTCCGCCAGGCCCAGCGAGCCGCCGCGGAGTGTACCGAGCGGCTGACCGAGTTCAGCCGCCGCGACCGTCCGACCGGCGACTGATTCGACTCGGAGGCCGCGACCCACCGTCACCCGTCCCGACCCACCCGACCGATCCGACCCGCCACTGCACCATACGGAGGACCGCACCGATGATCGACAACGGCTACGCCACCGAGACCGCCCTGGTCGACGCTGCCTGGGCCCAGGAGCACCTGACCGATCCAGGCGTCCGATTCGTCGAGGTGGACGTCGACACGACCGCCTACGAGCAGAGCCATCTGCCCGGCGCCGTCGGCTGGGACTGGACCAGCCAGCTCGCCGACGGCATCCGTCGCGACATCGCCTCGCGCGAGGACTTCAGCGCGCTGCTGAGCGCCTCGGGCATCGGTCCCGACACCACGGTCGTGCTCTACGGTGACAACAACAACTGGTTCGCCGCGTGGGCCTACTGGCAGCTCAAGCTGTACGGCCATGGCGACGTGCGCATCCTCAACGGCGGGCGCAAGTACTGGCTGGACAACGGCCTGCCGATCACCACGGACCTGCCCGCGCCGGCCGCGACCGGGTACCAGCTCCCGGAGGCCGACTTCGCCCTGCGCGCCTTCCGCGACGACATCCTGCCGCGCCTCGGCGATCCCGAACTCGCGCTTGTCGACGTCCGCTCGCCGGCCGAGTTCAACGGCGAGATCATCGCGCCTCCGGGCATGAGCGAGACGGCCCAGCGAGCCGGGCACATCCCGGGCGCCGCATCGATCCCGTGGGCCCAGACGGTGCGCGAGGACGGCACGTTCAAGGACGCCCAGGACCTGCGCGCGCTGTATGCCGCCAAGGGCGTCACCGCGGACAAGGACATCATCGCCTACTGCCGGATCGGCGAGCGATCGAGCCACTCGTGGTTCGTGCTCCACGAGCTGCTCGGCTACAGCCGCGTCCGCAACTACGACGGCTCGTGGACCGAGTACGGGAGCCTCATCGGCGTGCCCATCGAAAAGCCGGCACCGGTCGCCGTGGAGTAGCCGCCGGGAACGTTCATACGGGCCGCGCCCCTCGCCCGGCACGGCCCGCCGCGCACCTGGCCGCGCACGTGCCCGGACCGCCCGGCACGGCCGCCGCGCAAGTTGGCCGCCGCGCACCTGCCCGGACCGCCCGGCACGGCCGCGGCGCAAGCCTCAGATGCACACTCGGCACAGCCGTGCACGATCGCTCGCCCAGATCGACAGAGATGTCAGTGTGGGGATCCATCCACGAGGCGTTCGTCGGGAATGTGCATCTACGGCTTGCACAACCACGTGCCCGGCCAGGTCGTGCGTGCGCCATGCGTCGACCTGCGTGCGCCATGCGTCGACCTGCGTGCGCCAAGCGCCGAACTGCGTGCCGCTCGAACCGCCCGGTCCGCTTCAGCGAACCAGCGGTCGGGCACCACGCCCATGCCCATCCATCTCGCCATCGACCCGACGGTCAGCGGCCGGCGGCCGCGAGCACCTCGCGCAATCGATCGTGGGGCAGGGCATGAGCGGTGATCCCGTCGCGCCCGACGAGCGTCTCGGCGGCGACGAGCGCATTGACGATCGCCTCCTCCGTCGCCTCGATGGCGGCGTCGAAGAGCCGATCGATGACGATGTCGCCGACCACCCGGACGTCGTAGGTGCCGCGACCGATCGGGTCGTCGTCCAGGCCTGAGCCGATGGGCAGGCGATTCCCGGTGGCGAAGGCGATGAACAGGTCGCCGCTGGTGTGGCCACCTGTCCCGCCCACGCGCGCGATGCCGAGCCCGGCGCGCTGGGCCAGCCGCTCGCACTGGTGGGGGAGCAGCGGGGCGTCGGTCGCGACGACGACGATGATCGAGCCCGAGCCTGGCGGCGGCGTGCGCCGGCCAAGGGCCTCGGCCTGGTCGTGGGGGCTCGGCACCTCGGTGGTCGGGATGGCTTCGCCGACGCGCACCCCATCGATTCGCAGCCAGTCGCGCCGGCCGTAATTGGCCTGGACAAGGGCGCCGACGGTGTAGCCGCCGATATCGGCGTCGAGCGCTCGCGATGCGGTCCCGATGCCGCCCTTGAACTCGTGGCAGACCATCCCGGTGCCGCCCCCGACGGCGCCCTCCTCGACCGGGCCGTCGCTCGCTGCCGCGAGCGCCTCGCGAAGGTGGGCCGCGCTGACGTGGAAACCGTTGATGTCGTTGAGCAGTCCGTCGTACGTCTCGCCGACGACGGGCAGGGCCCAGAACGCGTTGCCGGGTTCCGTGTCGTCCACCGAGGCGGCGACGAGGGCATCGCGGACGATCCCGACGCTGTGCGTGTTGGTGATCGCCACAGGGCTCGTGAGCAGCCCGGATTCGCGGACCCATTCGAGGCCGGTCAGTTCCCCGTTGCCGTTCAGGCGGTGGCAACCGGCAAACACCGGCTCGCGCAGCGACGCCGGGCCACGCGGGCAGACGACGGTCACGCCGGTGCGCACGGGACCCTGGCCGACGACGAGCGGCCCTTCGCCGCGGACGATCGTGGCGTGGCCGACGGTGACGCCGGCCACGTCGGTGATGGCATTGGCGGGTCCGGGATTGCCCCGGCCGATCCGGATCCCGAGGTCACGTGCTCGCATCGAGCGAGGGTACCGGCGAGCGTCCCGTGGCGTGCGGCCGTTTCGGTCTCCGGGGCCGCCCGTCGCCCGCCCGTCGCCCGCCCGGGGCCTGTCCGTGGCCGCCCGGGGCCTGCCCGTCGCCCGCCCGGGGCCGCCCGGGGCCTGTCCCGGGCGACCGGCCTATCATCGCGGGCGTGATTCCCGTCGGCCCAGATCAGCAAGCTTCCGGCGCGGCCGATCGAGTCGCGGCCGATCGAGTCGCGGACGAATCGCGGCCCGCGACGCTGCGTCTGCGGCGCCTGCCGGACCGGGTCGCCGCCGCCCGCCCCATCGACGTGGCCGAGGCGTTCCGCGACCTGCCCGGCCTGGCCCTGCTGGAGAGCGCGCGGCCGGGGCGCAACGCCCGCTGGACCTACCTCATGGCCGATCCCGTCGCGGTCCTGGAGGCACCGGCCGCCGGGCCCGATCCATTCGCTGTCGCCCGGCGCCTGCTGGGCCGCCTGGATCCGACGCATGTCGTACCCGCCGACGCGCCGCGGTTTCTGGGCGGTCTCGTCGGGTTCCTTGGCTACGACCTCGGGCACGACCTCGAGCGCCTGCCATCGATCGCGGCGGAAGACCAGGGACTGCCCGTGCTGCGCCTCGCCGTCCATGACTGGGTCGTGGCCTGGGATCGACGGAGCGGGCACGCCTGGCTCGGCGGTCGAGCGCTCGATGGCGACGGGCGACGGCTGGCTCGACGCCTCGACGAAGTCCATGCTCGCCTGACGAACCCGCCACCGGGAGCGCCGCACGCGCTCGAACAGGAAACCCGCCGACTGGCCTTTCGCTCCGGGCTGTCACGCGCCGAATTCATGCGCGCGGTCGAGGCCGTGCGCGAGCACATCGTGGCGGGCGACATCTACCAGGCCAACCTCACCCGTCGCCTCGAGACGCCTTTCGAGGACGATCCCTGGCCACGCTACCGTCGATTGCGGACCGGCGATCCGTCGCTGTTCTCGGCCTATCTCGACCTCGGCCCGTCGCCCGAGACCGGACGGCCTCGGGCGCTGCTCAGCGCCTCACCGGAGCCGTTCCTGTCGGTCGATGCGCAGGGTCGCGTGGCCACCGACCCGATAAAGGGCACGCGCCCGCGCGGCCGGGATCGCCACGAGGACCGGGCGCTGGCCCGGGAGTTGCTGGGCAGTGCCAAGGACCGCGCCGAGAACGTGATGATCGTGGACGTCGTGCGCAACGACCTCGGCCGGGTCTGCGATCCCGGGAGTGTCCGCGTGCCGCGGCTGTGCCGGCTCGAACGCACCGCGACCGTCCAGCACCTGGTGTCCACGGTCACGGGCCAGCTCGCCCCGGGCCGTGACGCCTTCGACCTGATGGCTGCGGCCTTTCCCGGTGGATCCATCACCGGGGCGCCCAAGATCCGGGCCATGGAACTGCTGGAGGGCCTGGAGCCTGTCCGTCGCGGCCCGTACACCGGGGCGCTCGGCTGGTTCGGTCCCGACGGCTCGATGCAGACGAGCATCGCCATCCGCACCTTTGTGGCCGACGGGCGGCGCCTGACCCTGCATGTCGGGGGCGGCATCACGTTCCGCAGCGATCCGGCGGCCGAGTGGGATGAGACCGTGGTCAAGGCCCGCGGGCCGCTGTCGTCCATCGGCGGCGAGGAGGTCCCATGACGCACGCCGCGGCCGACGACCTCGACCCCGACGCGGCGGCCGACGACCTCGACCCCGACGCGCCGGCCCGACCAGGGCACGTTCCAGGGCACGTCTGGGTCAACGGCGAGATCCTTCGGGCCGACGCGAAACACCTGTCCGTGTTCGATCGTGGCTTCCAGCTTGGCGACGGTGTCTTCGAGACGCTGCGGGCCAGCGCCGGCCGGATGACGGAGTTGCCCGAGCACCTGGCCCGACTCCGGCGCTCTGCCACAGGCCTCGAGATCCACCTGCCCGACGACCTCGAGCCCCGTCTGATGGTGGGCATCGCGACCCTCCTGGCCACGGACGGGCTCGATGGCCCGGACGCCGACGCCTCCATCCGGATCACGGTGTCGCGCGGCGCGTTCCGTGCTCGCGGGGTGCTGCCGCCCGACGAGGGCGTCCCAGCCACGCTCGTGGTCCAGGCATGGCCCATCGTCGCGGCGCCGGCGGGACATCTCGAGCGCGGACTCCACCTCGTGGCCAGTGCCGTCCGGCGCGACCCGCAGGATCCCCTGGCCACGCTCAAGACCACGTCCCGTGCGGAGTACGTCTACGCCCGCCTCGAGGCCCGCAGGGCGGGTGCCGACGACGCCCTGTTCCTGACCGTCACGGACCAGCTTTCCGAGGGCACCAGCGCCAATCTCTTCCTCGTCCGGCGCAGCCCGACCGACGGTGTGCCAGAACTGGCCACGCCCTCGCTGGACTGCGCGATCCTTGCCGGGACGACCCGCTCGTGGCTCCTGCGCTGGGCCGATCGCGCTGGCCTGCGTCCGTTCGAAGGCTGGCTGACGACGGCCGACCTTGCGTCCGCCGACGAGGCCTTCCTGTGCTCGAGTGTCGCCGGCGTGCTGCCCGTGACCCGCTTCGGAGGCGTGCTCATCGGGGATGGCGTGCCCGGTCCGTGGACGCGACGCGCACGCGCCGACCGCGAAGCGATGATCCGTGGCGACCGCCCGGCCGTGGCGGACGCCGAACGATGACCCGCGACGAACTCATCAGCCGCACCCGGCAGCTCGTTGCGGAAGGGGAGCGACTCCTGGCCGAGCCGTCGCTCGGGGCCCTGCAGTTGTGGCTCCAGCTCTCGGATGACCTGCTCGCCTCGGCCTGGGGGAGCATGGATCGCTACCACCTGGCCTGGCTGATGGTGGGCAAGCCCAAGGGCATCATCCGCGGGCGCCCCATGACCCATGATGAGGAGGCGGTCTACGTCCGCGAGGTCGCGACGCAGAAGACCGCCGCCCTGCGCATGAGCCTCGATGCCGTCGAGCGCCAGGGGATGCCGTTCGTCGGCGAAACGGGCGGCGTCGGGCCGGGCGGCGCAGGGTCGGGCGGCGTCGGGCCGGGCGGCGTCGGGCCGGGAGAGGTCGCGCTCGGAGATGCCGGACCCGGAGAGGCCGGACCCGTCGTCGATCGCGCGCCGGACCGTGCCGGCCTGCCGATGGACCCGGGCCTCGCCGAGCGCCTGGAAGCAGCCCGACGCGAGGCCGACACGCATCGTCACCACGGGGAGCGTCGCGCCCCGCGCCCCGACCGCATGCGTCGGTGACCGCCGGCGAGCGGCGCTCCGTGCCGGCCGTGGGCGGAACGCGGACCGTGCCCGCCCCGGACCCGATCGCCA
>JANOTJ010000544.1:0-5967 GCA_031416295.1 Chloroflexota bacterium | reverse complement strand
ACCGCGGCGTGTCCGGGCGCCTGCGCAGCGTCACCCTCATCGGGTCCAGTGGCACGAAGACGGTGTCAGGCCAGGTCTTCCGGAGCGTCTTCGCCGCGGCGCGACCGGCCTCGGATCCGTCGATCCGCAGCACCCTCTTCGATACGCTGCCGATCCCGTGAGTCATCGACGGCTTCGAGCACGGGGGCGTGCCGGCCTCTCCCTGGCCGTCCTCTCCTTGGCCGGCCTCGCCATCGCGTCCCTCGCCCTGGTCGTCGCCGCCTGCGGGACGCCGAATCCGTCCCTTGCCCCCTCGCCGAGCGCCGTCGCCGTGGTCACGCCCGTCCCTACCCAGAGGCCCACGCTGCGCCCGACGCGCAGCCCGCCGCCGGCCCCGACCGCCACGCCGACCCCCGAGCCCGATCCGACCGCGAGCGTGGACGGCCCGACCGCCATCGCCGCCTTCGTGACCTTTGCCCAGGAGATCAGCGTCCCGTTCCACATGGACGTCACGCTCAGGATCGGTCTCCTGTCCCGGACGGTGGACATGGCCATGGACATCGACGCCATCGGTGCGGACATGGCGGGCACGATGCGGATGGTCAGTGGCGGCAGGCGATACGACATCGATGTCGTGATCCTGGACGACCGCCAGTACGCCCGGATCGACGACGGCACATGGCTCGAGGTCCCCGATGCCGGCGCGGTGGAGAATCCGTGGACGACCATCCCGCTCGAGCTCCTCGAGTGGCAGGGCATCGAGCTCATCGGCGGCGTGCCCAACCACCACCTGTCCATCGACGATCCATCGGTCGCCAGCGTCGCCAACGTGGAGTCGGCGACGATCACTGACGTCGAGATCGACAGCGGACGCTTCGACCTGTACGTCACCGACGACGGCCTGCCGACCAAGGCCCGCTTCGCGATCCGGGGTAGCGCGACCGCTGGCGGGGTGCGCACGGAGCTCGAGCTCGATGGCGTGTACCTGTTCTCCGACATCGGCACACCGGTCGAGATCGAGGCGCCGTTCTGAGCGTGTCCGACGATCGAGTGCGCTGCTGGTGGATCGACGGCCAGACGCAGGATCCGCTGATGGCCGCCTACCACGACACCGAGTGGGGCGTTGCGTGCCATGACGACGGGGAGCTCTTCGAGCGGCTCGTCCTGGAGTCGTTCCAGGCAGGGCTCGCCTGGATCACGATCTTGCGCAAACGCGAGGGCTTCCGGGCCGCGTTCCTCGGGTTCGATCCGGTGGTCGTGGCGGCATTCGGGGATGCGGACCGTGAGCGGCTGATGGCCGATGCCTCGATCGTCCGCAATCGGGCCAAGATCGACGCCACGATCGGCAACGCGGCGGCGTTCCTCGCCGTGGCGGCCGAGTACGGCTCGTTCGATGCGTACCTCGCCTCGATGGTGCCAGGGCCGCCGGTGCGCATGCCGGCCGATGCCTCGATGGCGTCCGTGCCGGCCACCACGCCCGCCTCGGACGCACTCTCGAAGGATCTGCGGGTGCGCGGGTTCCGGTTCGTCGGCTCGACCATCGTGTACGCGTTCATGCAGAGCGTGGGCCTCGTGGACGACCACCTACCTGGCTGTTTCCGCTACCGAGCCGGCGAGTCGTGACAGCCTAGGTGACACGGGCGGCGGCGAGACTCCGGGCAACGGATCAGCCCAAGGAGACCCCGATGCTCACTACCGATTGCCCCATCTGCGACGAACCGGTGTTCGTCGAGGCAGGCATGGCCGCCATCGATTGCGCGGCCTGCGGCCGGCTGGAGTTCGCCGCGGATCCGACCGCGACGGACGCGCCTGCCATCGATCTTGGTCGAGCCGCCTGACCCAGGGTCAGGCCCCGCGCGGCCCCCGCAGCGAGGCGTGGCGCAGGTCGGCGCTGGTGACGAAGGCGACGCTCATCACGAGCAGCGCGACGCCCATCGCGGCGATGGTCGTGGACCCGCTGGTCACGTCGATCAGGATGCCGCCGACGAGCAGTCCGACCGGCTGGAGGCCGAGGGAGAGCGTCCGCGCGGTACTCCCGATCCGGCCCATCAGCTCGTCCGGTGACAGCAGCGTGCGCAAGCTGATGTACGTCACGAATACGGCGGACTGGGTCATCCCGGCGATGGCACTCACCGCGAGCAGCAGCGGGACCGACGTGGCCGATGCGGCGCCCAGGAGCAGCAGGCCCGTCGCGAAGGTGCCGCCCAGGAGTGCCGGAGCCACCGGCCGTCTGGGCATCCGGGCTGTGAGCAACGCGCTCGCCACGGTCCCGGCGCCGTACGCGGCCAGGACGAATCCAAGCACGGAATCCTCGTAGCCAAGGTCGCGAGTGATGTGCACGGTCAGGGCCGCCACGAGCGGCGCGGTGGTGATGGACAGGACACCCCAGAAGAAGATCGCGGCGCGGAGCACCCGGTGGCCGGCGATGAACGAGATCCCTTCGCGGATGTCTGCCACGAGCGTGGCCCGGGGCCGGTCGACGGGAGCCCGCAGGTCGCGCCGGATGAACGCCAGGCCAGCCCCCGAGAGAGCGAAGGTGGCGGCGTCGATGGCCAGTGTCGGTCCTGGGCCGATGGCCGACGACAGAAGTCCCGCGATGGCCGGCCCCACGATGTACCCCGTCGAGTAGATGGCCTCGAAGATCGAGCTCGCCCGTGCGATCTGTCGCCGACCGACGAGGGTCGGCACGGACGACGTGAATGCCGCAAGGAAGAAGGTCCGGAGCAGGCTCAGCGGCGCCGACACGACCAGGATCACGACGATCGTCGGGCCTTCAAGCAGCACGGACAGCGGGATGAGCGCGGTCAGGGCGGCGCGACCGAGATCGGCGAGGAACATCATGCGGCGCCGGTCGCCGCGGTCCGCCATGGCGCCCGCGACCATCCCGAAGAGCAGGTCGGGCAGGGTCTGCAACGCGCCGACGATACCCATCACGAGGCCCGAGCCGGTCAGCGCGAAGACGAGCAGCGGGAGGGCGGTGAAGCTCACAGCGTCTCCGACGGCGGACGCACCCTGCGAACCGAGCACGACCTTGAAGTCGCGGTTGCGCGCGAGCGGGAGGTCGGGTGCGAACGCAGGGGGCGTCGGGGGCGGTTGGGGCGTCGGGGGCGGTTGGGGCGGAACTGGCGGAACGGGAACGCTCACCCGGCGGATGGTAGGCGACCTACGATGTGTCGATGGACCAGCGTGCCGCAGCCACCGCCCTCATCGAGGCTGGACGTCGCCTCGGCGCGCGCGGCCTCATATCGGCGGGCGAAGGCAACCTCTCCGTTCGGCTTGATGCCGAGCGGCTGCTGATCACCCCGACCGGGGCGCGCAAGGACGAGCTGACCGCCGACGACCTCGTCGTCATCCGCCTCGACCACGAGCCGCTCGCGGCCCGGTCGCCCAATGGGAGCCGGCCGACGTCGGACCTTGCCATCCACCTGGCGGTCCACGCGGCCCGGCCGGACATCGGGGCGGTGGCCCACGCTCATTTGCCCGCGTCGATGGCGCTGACGCTCGCAGGCGAGATCCCGGACCCGGCCGCGCTCCCCGAGACCGCCCTCCTGCTGCCCCGCCTGCCGTTCGTGCCGTTCGGGGCGATGGGCAGCGAGGACCTGGCCGGACGGATCGCGGCCGCCCTGACCGGGGAACCAGGCCCCCTCCCCCATGCGGTCCTGCTGGATCGCCACGGCGCGGTCGCCGTCGGCGCGAACCCGGCCCAGGCGGTCGATCGCCTGGAACTCATCGAGGTCCTGTGCCGGACGTGGCGCGACGCGCTGCTGCTCCGCGCGGCTCGCGCGACGCTGGGGAAGCCGGAACGCTGAGCGCGGGTCAGGCGGTCGCGGCCGCCAGCGGGGCAGGGATGCCCAGACCATCCGCGACGCGGGACCCGTAGTCCGGGTCGCACTGGGCGAACAGCGAGACCATGCGGTCCTGGATCTGGCGCTCGCATCGGCCCAGCAGGCCGATCATGTTGGCCACCAGGTCCTCGCGCTCCCAGTCGGGCATCGTCCGGTAGCGCTCGCCGGCCTGGGCGAAGTCGTTCGTACGCTCGAGCTTGGCGCGCACGAGACGTCCGCTGATCTCCGGCTCGTAGTCCGGGCCGCTGCGCTCGGCCTCACCAAGGCCGCCGGTCGAGCTCGGCTCGTAGTTCACGTGCGGATTCTGGCCGGACACGTCGACGGCGTAGGCCATCTGGCCGTCGCGCTGGTTGGTCGCAGGCGCGATCAGCGGCTGATTGACCGGCAGTTGCAGGTAGTTCGGCCCGACGCGGTAGCGCTGCGTGTCGGAATACGAGAACGTCCTTCCAACGAGCATCTTGTCGTCGGAGAATTCGAGCCCATCGACGAGCACGCCAGTACCGAACGCGGACTGCTCGCCCTCGGCGAAGACGTTCTCGACGTTCCGGTCCAGGGTCATCATCCCGACCGGGCGCAGCGGGAATACGTCCTCCGGCCAGGTCTTCGTGTCGTCGAGCGGGTCGAAGTCGAGCTCTGGATGCGCATCGTCCGACATGATCTGGACGTTCAGCTCCCAGCTCGGGAAGTCACCGCGCTCGATGGCTCCGTGGAGGTCGTGCGACGCGCTGCCGAGTTCCGTTGCCTGGATCGCGTCGGCCTGTGCCTGGGTCAGGGACTCGATCCCCTGCTGGGTCTTCCAGTGATACTTGACGAGGACCCCCTCGCCGGAGGCGTTGACCATCCGGTAGGTGTTCACCCCGAAGCCGTCCATGTGGCGGTAGTCCTTCGGGATCCCGCGCGGGCTGAACAGGAAGGTCAGCATGTGCATGGATTCCGGGGTCAGGCTCATGAAGTCGAAGATCCGGTTGGGCTCCTGGCGGAACGTCACCGGGTCCGGCTTGAGGGAGTGGATGACGTCCGGGAACTTGATCGCGTCGCGGATGAAGAAGACCGGCAGGTTGTTGCCGACGAGATCCCAGTTCCCGTCCTCGGTCTTGAATTTCACCGCGAAGCCGCGCGGGTCGCGGGCCACCTCCGACGAATCGCGGCCACCGATGACGGTCGAGAACCGGATCACCACCGGACTGCGCTGTCCCCTGGTCTGGAACAGCTTCGCCCGGGTATACGTCGACGAGGGCGCATCGCCGATCATCCCGTACGCCTCGAAGAAGCCATGGGCGACGAAACCGCGCGCATGGACCACCCGCTCGGGAATCCGCTCACGATCGAAGTGGCTGATCTTCTCGAGGAAATGGTAGTTCTCGAGGGTCGCCGGGCCACGACTGCCGACCGTGCGCTGGTTCTGGTTGTCCGCTACCGGATGACCCTGGCGCGTCGTGAGTCGCGCTTCGCCGGACGACGTCCTGCCGTCAGCGCCGTCGTGGCCGTTTGCAGTCCTGTCGTCCATGGAATGTCTCCCGCGCTGGAAATCGCCATCGTCGGCTGGTGCGACCTTGGGAGTATCCCATCGTTCCCGGTGGTCCGTCGGCCTGAAGGTCGGGCGGGTCGGTCAGCTCGGCGCTACCTGCGACGTCTCCGGCTCGGCAAGCCAGCACGCTGCGGACTGACCACCTCCGACATCGAACAACGGCGGCTCCTCGACGCGACAGCGATCGAAGGCGACCGGACAGCGCGGGTGAAAGCGGCAGCCGGGCGGGATGTGGGCGGCGTCGGGCGTCTCGCCCTGGAGGATCGTGCGCTTGGCCCGTTCGCCGGCGGTGGGCGGCTCAGGGGACGGCGAGACCGATACGAGGGCCTGGGTGTACGGGTTGCGCGGTGAGCGGATGACGGCCTCCGCAGGCCCGATCTCCATGATCTTGCCGAGGTACATGACCGCGATCCGGTCGGCGATGACCCAGGCCAGGGACAGGTCGTGGGTGATGAACAGGTAGGTCAGGCCGCGCTCCTTGCGCAGGTCCAGCATCAGGTGCAGCAGCTCGGTCCGGATCGAGACGTCGAGCATGGAGACGGGCTCGTCGGCCACGATCAGCTGCGGCTCCATGACCAGGGCGCCGGCGATGACGACCCGCTGGCGCTGGCCGCC
>JANOTJ010000543.1:0-2832 GCA_031416295.1 Chloroflexota bacterium | reverse complement strand
CCCGGCTCGGGGTGCTCGATAACCATCGGCACCGGGCTCATCGAGTCGGCGCCAGGTTCGCTCAAAGGCCTGCAGCTGGTCGTCGCCGACATCGAGGCCGCGCGGGCCGAACTGGTCGAACGGGGCGTGGAGGTCAGCCGGGTCCGGCATATCGACGACGGGGTCTGGGTCGATGGGCCGGGCGGCCCGTGGAACTCGTTCTTCTTCTTCGACGACCCGGACGGCAATAGTTGGGCCGTCCAGGAGAAGCCAGGGGCCTCCTGACCCTGAGCCATGCCATCGGCGGCATGGGCGCCGCGATCAGGCAGCCATCCCCTCGACCGCGAATCCCATCGATCGCGCGGCCAGGCCCAAACTCTGATCGTGTGTCGCGAAGGTCAGATCGTCGAACTGCTCTCTCACGAGGAGCGCACTCGACAGGTGCAGGGCATCGAGCGAGCCGATCAAGGTCGGGAAGGGCTCAGCCGCGCGGTGCAGGACCGTCGTCGTGAGCGGCACGAGGCTGAATCCCTCCCGGGGCTCGTCCTGATCGCTCCGTGAGGTCAGTCGGGCGGCACGTTCCCGCGCAGGAGCTGCTCGAACGGGATCTGGTCCGCGTACCGGTCGATCCGTGGTTGAGGCTGCCGGGCGGCCATGGCAGTCGCGAGTTCCCGGGCCGCCCGATCGATGCGTTCTACGAGGTTGCCATCGGCAACATCGCCGGCGCTGCCCCAGTCCTCGGATGCCGCATAGACCGCCGTGGCGACCGTTGCCGCGTTGAGGTACGCGAACAGCGGTCGGATCGCGTGCTCGAGGGCGAGTGAATGGCGGGCCGTGCCTCCGGTGGCCGCGACCAGAACCGGCTTGCCGGTAAACCCGTCGCGTTCGATCACATCGAAGAACATCTTGAACAGCGCGCTGTACGAAGCGCTGAAGATGGGTGTCGCTGCGATCAGACCATCGGCGGCGAGGACGGTATCGATCGCGGCCTGCAGTCCTGGGCTCGGAAAGCCCGTCAGCAAATGATTCGTCAGGTCCTTGGCGTGATCCCGCAGTTCGATCACTTCGATGGTGGGCTCCATGCCCGCGTCGCGGAGATGCCGATCCACGGCCGCCGACAGACGATCGGCCAGGAGTCGGGTAGATGAGGGCTGGCTCAGCCCGGCGCTGACGATGACCAGCGATCGACGCGCGCCATGGCTCGAAGTAGCGTTCACGTGGACACCGGCTGGGCGGCAACAGGATCGTGGGTCACATCGGCGTGGGCGTCGTCGGATCCGGCAGCCGCAGCGGCTTGAGCCGCCGATACCCGTGGGTGGAGCGGCGCGTCGGGCACGTTCGCGGGACGTCCTGCGGCGAACTCCCGGCGCAGGACCGGCACGACCAGCTCACCGAGCATCTCGAGCTGCTCGAGCACGACCGATACTGGCAGGCCGGCGTGATCCACCAGGAAGAGCTGGCGCTGGTAGTCGCCCACGATGTCGCGAAATGCCAGCGTCCGATCGATCACTTGCTGCGGGCTGCCGACGATCAACGGTGTTTGGTCCATGTAGTCCTCCAGTGACGGGCCGCCGCCATACACCGGAGCTTTGTCGAAGTACGGCCGGAACTCACGGATGGCCAACTGCGAGTCGTGGCGCATGTAGACCTGGCCGCCGAGGCCCACGATCGCCTGGTCCGTGCGGCCGTGGCCGTAGTGCTCGAAGCGCTCGCGATACAACCCCACGATCCGCTTGACGTGCTCGCTGGGCCAGAAGATGTTGTTGTGGAAGAAGCCGTCGCCGTAATACGCCGCCTGTTCGGCGATCTCCGGACTGCGGATGGAGCCGTGCCACACGAACGGCGGCACCCCATCCAGCGGTCGGGGCGTGGAGGTGAAGCCGGTGAGGGCCGTCCGGAACTTCCCCTCCCAGTCCACGACATCCTCCCGCCACAGACGGTGGAGCAGGGCGTAGTTCTCGTACGCCAGAGGGATCCCGTTGCGCAGATCCTGACCGAACCACGGGTAGACCGGACCCATGTTGCCGCGGCCCATCATCAGGTCCACCCGGCCGTCCGCCAGGTGTTGAAGCATGGCGTAGTCCTCGGCGATCTTGACTGGGTCGTTGGTCGTGATCAGCGTGGTGGCGGTCGAGAGGATCAGCCGGTCTGTCTTCGCCGCGATGTAGCCGAGCATCGTGGTGGGGGAGGAAGGCACGAACGGCGGGTTGTGGTGCTCGCCCGTCGCGAACACGTCCAGGCCAACCTCTTCCGCCTTCAGGGCGATGGCGACCATCGCCTGGACCCGCGCTTCCTCGCTCGGCGTCACACCGGTCGTTGGGTCGGTCGTGACATCGCCGACCGTGAAGACCCCGAACTGCATCTCGACTCCTGTTGTCTCGACCCGGACTCCGCCAAGTTGCGGTAGGCCACTCTGAGCCGAGCACTCCACGCCAGCGTACCCCGATGTCGTTGCGTGTGCAACTAGCAGCCACTCGCCGCACCGAGGAGGTCCGAGGCCGACCCGGCATGGTCGCTGAACCTGCGCGATCGGCCCGAATCGGAGGTCTAGATCGCTGGCCAGCGGCGCCCAGTTCGCGCCCGACCGATCCCGGTCGTCATCCTGGAACCTCGCTGGCCTTCAAGACACGAGGCGCTGTCGGCGCCGGCACCGGTTCGGCGTCCGGGTCGCCGGTCTCGATCTGGACGGCGTGCCAGAGCGGCATCACATGGTCGGACAGTCGGAGGCGGATCTCGTCGAGTCCAGTAACGGGCCCAAGGCGAGTCTGGCGGAGGACCAAGGCGCGGTGCGAGGCGCCTATCGGGGTGCTCCTGAGTCAGTGGGGCATCCATTGTGACCCTGGGCGAGCACCA
>JANOTJ010000542.1:0-2104 GCA_031416295.1 Chloroflexota bacterium | reverse complement strand
ACTACCACTGCTGCAAGGGAAAAGTGACCCGCGACGTGACGCACGACCCGGTCGCCGCCGCGGTCAGGATCCATCGCCGGCGCGCTCGATGAAGGTCTCCAGCGGGATCGATCCCTCGACCTGCAACCGGACGCTGCCGTTAATGATCGCGCCACGCTCGATCATCCCGACGACGCCATCGACACCTGCGACCGAGCCGCTCTTGCCCAGGAAGAAGACGTCACGGGCGCCGGTCATGGGCCTGGTCACACCGTCGATCGAGAACGAGTGGCAGCCGATGATGCCGCCGGGCGCCCAGACGGTCATCGTCGTCGGCGCATTCCCCGCGATCACGCGCTCGACGGCGATACGGAACATCGTGATCGCCCCGGTTCCGTCGCCGTCACCAGCCGGCGCCCGCCCGTCCGCGGAGCTCCAGCGCGTGGCACCGACCTCGGTGATCGTGCCGATGACGACGGCATCCGCTGCGTGCACCCGCTCCCCCAGTGGCGGCCAGACACGAAGGACGGTCGCGTGGTGGTTCATGCATTCCCCCGGCAGCTCCTCGGGCGGTGCCGGCGGATCGAGCGCGACCAACGGCGGCACCGGCGGGCAGCCCGGCTCGCGCGATCCCGGGACGGTGCCCAGCCCGGACACGGCATCGCCCGCGACCTGAGCGTAGACGCCGTCGAGCCGCCGCGCGCGTGGACCTCGGCGCCGCCCTCGAAGCCATTGCCGTGGCGACCTGTCCATCCGCATCGGCACGGTCATCGTGACATCCACACTGCATCAACGAACGAGCGGGACGTCCTGTCCCGCCGCGAGGGTCCCATGCGCAGGTGTGGTGTGGTTGGGACCGGTCGGCTACGTGTGAATGGGACCACCGGGTCACTGGTGGCGAGGCTCGCGGCGCGCGAACATTCCAAGGAGTCCAGCGATCGTCGAGACGGACTATCTCAGCGTTCCCCAGCGAATCCCGGAGACTCCAGATGCATCGTCCGCTCGTCGCGCTCCTGCTCGCCGCAATGATCGCCATCGATGGGGCCGGCCTGGTCGCGGCCGGGGAGCCGGCCCCGACCGGGGAGCCGGCACCGAGCATTGCACCGACCGGGGAGCCGGCACCGAGCATTGCACCGACCACGACCGGAGAGCCGGCACCGACCAGCACCCCGACCACGACCGAGGAGCCAGCACCGACCAGCACCCCGACCACGACCGGAGAGCCGGCACCGCCTACCGAACCGGCTCCGCCTACCGAACCGGCTCCGACCGTCGTCGTCGACCCCCAGCCGCTCCCTGAGGGCGCCCCCGACCCCGCCGGTCGGTACATCGTCATCCTCGATGGGGACGCGGACACCGGCCTGATGGTCAAGCGCCACGGACAGCGCAACGGCGTCAAGGCCACGGCCCGGTTCAGTTCCACGTTCCGTGGCTACGCCGCGCGGCTCACCCAGACGCAGCGTCGCGACCTCCTGTCCGACCCCAGCGTGACCGCGATCGTGCCCGACGAGCTCATCGAGCTGACCGCCCAGACCACACCGACAGGCGTCGCCCGCGTCGGCGCCCGGAAGTCGACCGTTGCCGCGATCAACGGCCAGGACCAGCGCGTCGATGCCGACGTCGCCATCATCGACACGGGCATCGCCCCCCATCCCGATCTGAACGTGGCAGGCGGTTACAACTGCACGAGCAGCGATCGCGCCGACTGGCAGGACGGCAACGGCCACGGTACCCACGTCGCGGGCACGATCGCCGCCCTCGATAACGACTTCGGCGTCGTCGGCGTCGCGCCCGGGACCCGCGTGTGGGCCGTCCGCATCCTCAACTCCGAGGGGTACGGGCGGCTCAGCTGGTATGTCTGCGGCCTCGACTGGATCAGCGCCCAGCGCGATCCGACCGATGCCACGCGCCCCCTGTTCGAGGGCGTGAACATGAGCGTCGCCAAGCGTGGCACGGACGACGCGAACTGCGGCCTGAGCAACAACGATGTCCTCCACCAGGCGATCTGCCGCCTCGTCGCGAGCGGCGTGACCGTCGTCGCCGCAGCCGCCAACGAGTCGACGAGTGCTGCGGCTTTCGTGCCGGCGGCCTACAACGAGGTCATCACCGTCTCGGCCCTGGCCGA
>JANOTJ010000541.1:0-2560 GCA_031416295.1 Chloroflexota bacterium | reverse complement strand
GCCGGTCGGCCGTCGAGCTGCTTCGGCAGACGATCAGGGCCGCCGCGCCTGATGCCGTGGAGTCGATCGCGTACCTGATGCCGGCGTTCCGGAGCCACGGTGGCCAGTTCCTGGTGTCGTATGCCTCGTTCAAGGCTCACTACAGCCTCTTCCCTTCCAGCGAGGCCGTGATCGAGGCCTGCGGCGACGAGCTGAGGCCCTACCTGTCGGGCAAGGGGACCATCCGCTTTCCGGCCACCAAGCCGATCCCCGTCGGGCTTGTCACGAAGATCGTCGAGGTCCGCTGGGCCGAGAACGCCGCCCACGAACGCCGCTGAGTCCGGGGCCTGGGGCGGGAGTCATGCGCGGGTTGATCGCTCCGGTACGATGCGCGGCATCCACCGTGGCCGCCCGGTCGCGGGGTGGAGAGTCCGGGTGTTGCGGGAGTCGGGCATGACCGAGCGCGCGCGCGCCGATCCATCGCCGCCGTTCGTCGAGTGGCAGACCTCGTCGTCGCACCCGTACGCCATCGACTGGATCAATCTGCGCGAGGTGCCTGGCCTGCATGATGCAGGGGGGGCCGGCGCCGCCCTGGGCATGAGCTTCTCGCCGGGCAAGCACCACGAGCACTTCCTCGCGAACCACGACCGCGATCTCGCCGCCGACATCGAGCGGATCCGGGCCGTCCACCACGTGGATGCGCTTCTCCTGCTCGTCAACGACGGGGAGTTGGCCGCGATGCGGATCCCGACCCTCCCAACCGACATCGCCGCGGCCGGCATCAAGCTGCTGCGCCACCCCATCCCGGACTTTGGCGTGCCGGCCGATCGGGCCGTCTTCGCCGCCACCATCGACGACGTCCTGGCGCGCCTGCGTGCCGGTCAGCGCGTGCTCGTCGCGTGCGTGGCCGGGTTCGGGCGGACGGGCACGGTCACGGCGGCCGTGCTGCGCGAAGTGGGCTTGGCCGCCCCCGAGGCCATCGCCATGGTCCGCCGAACCCGCCCCAACACGATCGAGCGCGACGTCCAGGTCCGGTTCGTGGAAGGCTGGCCGGGATGACCACGCGGGGGGAGGCAGCGGAACTGCTCGTGGTCGAGCGCCTGCGGGCCGTGCTGCCGACCGAGGTCGCCGTGCTGCCCAACGTCAGGTGGCTGGCCCGCGATCACGGGACGGAGCACGAAGGCGAGGCCGACGTCGTCATCGGCGATCCGGAGCGCGGGATCCTCGTGCTGGAAGTGAAGTCCGGGAAGGTGCGCCGTGACGCGAACGGCACGTGGTACGCCGGGCTCGAGGCGCTCAAGCGCAGCCCCTTCGCGCAGGCCAGCGAGAGCCGCCACGCGCTCGTTCGCAAGCTGCACGAACTACAGGCCTGGCCCATCGGTCGCAAGCCGATCAACGGGCACGGCGTCGCGTTCCCCGACGTCGACCTCGATTCGATGCGTGGACGACTCGGGCTCGATGTCCTTGGTCCCGAGGCCGACCCGGAGCTGATCGCCGACCAGAGCATGTTCGTCGTCGGCGGCGACGGTCGAAGAGAGCTGGGCGCCTTCATCGATCGCGCGTTCGCGCACTGGAACGGGGCCGCCGGCACATATCCGCCGGGGCGCGACGGGATCGATCTGTTGCTCGCGACGATGATCGCGCCGTTCGAGATTCGCTCGATGCTGCGCCACGAGATCGCCGGGGGCGAGGCGACCGTGGTCACGCTCACGACCGGCCAGTACCAGATGCTGCACATGCTCCGGGGCGTGCGCCGGGCGGCCATCGTGGGCGGGGCCGGGACCGGCAAGACGATGCTGGCCGCGGAAAAGGCTCGACGGCTCGCGCGCGAGGGCTTCTCCACGTTGCTCATCTGCTTCAATGCGCCGCTGGCCCGGATGCTCGCCGAGGAGACGGCCACAGTGGCCGCCGAGACGGGGCAGCTCGACGTCACGACGTTCCACCAGCTTTGCCAGGACCTCGGTCGGGAGGCCGGGGTGCTCGGGGAGCGGCCAGACCCCGTTCCGCAGTCGTGGTGGGACGGGACCCTCCCCGACGCCCTCGTCTCGGCCATCGAGCGGCTCGGTCCGCGCTACCACGCCATCGTCGTCGATGAGGGCCAGGACTTCGCGCCGGACTGGCTGCTGGCGCTCGAGGCGCTCTCGTTCGGTGGCCGGGATGACGTCCTGTACGTCTTCCACGACCCGGCCCAGGCCATCTACCGCGAGGACGTCGTCGGGCAGTTGGGGCTCCAGGAGTACCCGCTCGGGCTGAACTGTCGGAACGCGCAGTCGATCCACGCGGTCGTGGCGCGGTTCGCCGGGGGCGGCCTGGAGTCGGCGGCGCTGCGTGACGATGGTCGGGCGCCGGAGATGATCGAGGCGGACGGCCCCGCCGCAACCCTGGAGGCGCTGCGCAAGGTCCTGCATCGGTTGCGCGTCGAGGAGGACGTGCCGCCGTGGCACATCGCCGTCCTGACCGGGGCGCGGCTGGAGGACTCTGCCGTGTGGCACCAGCGCCGGTTCGGCAACGAGGCGCTCGACAATCCCGCGGTTGACGGGGAGGGCCAACACCTCGGTCGTGCTTCGCATGAGACCCCCGA
>JANOTJ010000540.1:0-2278 GCA_031416295.1 Chloroflexota bacterium | reverse complement strand
TGGGTCGGCGCAAAGGCCGACCGACTGTGACGCTCGGACATCGCCGGCCGTGAGCGCCTCGCCGTGAGCGCCTCGCCTACCATCGGCCCGATGGACATCGATCGACTGGCCCGACGCGACCTGACCCTGGCGGCGGTCACGGTCGTCGGCCTGTCCCGGCTCATCGAGCCGCCGGGTGTCTGGTACGTGGCCATCTTCCTGCTCGGGGCCGTCCTGCTGGGCGCGCTCCAGGTCCTCGGCGACGAATCGGCGCGGACCGAAGGTGACGGCCTGGGCGTCGCGGTCGAATCGCTGATCCTGCCGGCCGTCGCGGCCGTCGCCTGTGTCGGTGCGATCCGGCTCGTGCCGTTCGGACTGTGGCTGGTCCCGGCGCTGGCCCTGACCTACCTCATCGTCGCTCGGTGCCTGGCCCTGGAAGCGCGGCTCGCGGCGTCGTCCAACGCCGTCGACGCTGACGCGCGGACGTCCGTGCTGGTGACCACGCTCATCGTCGGGTTCCTGGGCTTCGTGGGCGTCGCGGCGACCATCCCCGGCGGCCTCGTCCAGCCCGGAGCGGTGGGTCCCGCGGGCGGCCCGCTGCGCGAGTCGGATCTCGTCGCGCTGGCGGCCGGCGACGCGCTCATCGCGTTCCTGCTCGGGTACCGCGCCGCTGCCCTCCGACTGGCCTCCCTGCGCGACGTGCTCTGGTCGGCGGCCACCTACGCCGCGGCCATTGCGATCGGCGCCGCTGCGGTCCGGGCCATGGAGATCCCGCGGTTGCTCGGGCCGGCCCTGCTGATCGTCGCGTTCTACCTGTGGGACGCGTTCCACGCCGCCTCGCCGACCACGCGCCGCGACGCCCGCTGGATCTGGCAGACGGCCCTGCTGGCCGTCCTCGGCATCGCGGTCATCGCCTGGAACCTGCTCCTACGGAGGTAGGGTTTCACCCCCGGTTCGGCTGGACCGCAGAATCAGCCGCTTGATCATGCTGGTCGAATCCGGCGAGGAGGCGCGGGTAGACGTCACGATCGTGGCCGGCGTGATCACGGCGCGGTTGAAATGCGGGACGAATGCATGGCGATCGGTGGTCCACCGTTGACCACGGCAACTGCCCGTCGTTTGACGCGCGGGTCGACGGGTGCTAGAAAGACCTTTCGCGAAGTCCGGCCTCCGACCCGTTCCGCGTCCGCGCGTGCACCATGGACGCGACCCGGAACGCGCCCCGCCCCGAAAGGATCCGCTACCCGTGACCTTCCCCGACGTCGAGACGACGAACGCCCAGAGCCCGGTCAACCTGATTCGCGCCAAGCGCCAGCTGGCCGAGCAGGCCATCGCTCATTCCACGGCCGCCGAGTGGACCGACGCTGCCGCAACCAATCGCAAGCTGCTCGAGCTCGGGCCCGACGCGGAGGCGGAGAACCGCCTCGCCAAGGCGCTCTGGGAGCAGGGCCTGCTGGCCGAGGCGCGCGAGCACTATCAGACGGCTCTCGCCCTGGATCCGACCAATCGCATCGCCGAGCGCAACATCGACCGGCTCAAGATGCTGCTCAACGCCGCGGGCGAGAAGACCGTGCCGGCCATGGCCGGGAGCAAGGCCCCGGTCAGCATCTTCGTCGAGGAGACCGGCAAGACGGGCTTCGCCTTCCTGACCGACCTGCCCGCGCCCAAGGCCCTCGCCCAGGTGAATCCGGGCGACGCCGTGGAGTTGACCCCGGAGAAGGGCCGCCTGATCGCGATCAGCAACGGCATGCGCATCGGCGTCGTCGAGCCGCGTGTAGCCGCTCGCCTGCTCAAGCTCATCGCCGACGGCAACAAGTACGCGGCCGGTGTGACGAGCCTCGGCGACAAGGACGTGCGCCTGATCATCCGCGAGATCTTCCAGGACCCCATCAACTACGGCAAGGTGAGCTTCCCGACGGCGGCCAAGTCCACGGACCTGCGGCCCTACACCAAGGGCACGCTCCTCCGCGAAGATCTGGATTCCGAAGAGGATCTGGACGACGACGACGATGACGACGAGATCGAGGACCTCGACCGCGCCCTGCCGCCTGAGGCCACCACGGACGAGGCCTTCGCGGCCGAGGACGACGACCTCGACGAGGCGTAACCATCGCGCGGGCTGCTGGCCGGGGTCGGAGGTCAGAACGGGCCGAAGATCGACGCCCGAGGGCGTCCGGACGCAGCCACGGGCAAGCTGCCGCTGGGCTCCGGAGCGGCGCGCGGGTCGGCGAGCGGTCAGGCGAGGAGCGGGATCGTCCGGAGGCGCGCGAGGGCTGTCCTGATGCTCGAGCACGAACGC
>JANOTJ010000539.1:0-2584 GCA_031416295.1 Chloroflexota bacterium | reverse complement strand
AGGGGACCTTCGACGTGTCGGAGCTGAGCTTCGTCATGGGCTTCGGCGGCGAACCGGGCTTCGGCGGCGCAGCGACCCTGATCGAACCACTCGCGGTGATCCCCGAGCCGTGCCCGGACCCGCCCACGCCGGAGTGCGCGTTCGCCGGCTTCGACGGGATGCCCGAGGTCGAGCTGTTCGACCTGACGACCTCGGCGTGGGTGCGCTTTCCGCACCTGTCGGCCGGATCGCACTACGCCATCGCCGAGCCGGATCGGTACGTTGATCCGGCCACCGGGACGGCCCTCGTCCGGTACGTGAACGATCGCAGCGAGGGCGTCGGGTTCAGCGTCCAGATCTCGATGACGGGAGACCTCAAGTGACCGCGATCGTCCAAGCCAGCGGCCTGGTCAAACGCTACGACAGCACCCTCGCGGTGGCTGGCGTGGACCTGAACATCGAGGCCGGCGAGATCTTCGGGATCGTCGGTCCCAACGGCGCCGGCAAGACCACGACGCTGCGCATCCTGGCGACGCTCCTGCGACCGACGACGGGCGAGGCCTTCATCGCAGGCCACTCGGTGACCCGGAACCCGGACGCCGTCCGCCGCGTCATCGGGTTCATGCCGGACAGTTTCGGGGTCTACGACGACATGAAGGTCTGGGAGTACCTGGACTTCTTCGCGCGCTGCTTCGGCATCGCGCCCGAGCGACGTCGACGGATGATCGGCGATCTCCTCGAACTGGTCGATCTCGCCGACAAGCGCGACGCCTACGTCGAGACATTGTCCCGGGGCATGCAGCAGCGCCTGTGTCTCGCGCACGCCCTGGTCCACGACCCCGAGGTGCTGATCCTCGACGAGCCGGCCTCTGGCCTCGATCCACGCGCCCGGGTGGAGCTGCGCGAGCTGCTCCGCGAACTCCGATCGCTGGGCAAGACCATCCTGATCAGCAGCCACATCCTGCCCGAGCTCGAGGAGCTGTGCACGAGCGTCGCCATCGTCGATCGCGGCCAGGTGCTCGCCCAGGGACGCGTCTCCGACATCGAGCGCCGCCTGCGCTTCGGAGCGGTCCTGCGGGTGCGCCTGCTGGCCGAGGGCGAGGCCCTCGAAGCGGCCCGCGATCGCTTCGCCGCGGACGTCGATGTCGCCTCGGCGGTGCTGCTCAAGGACGGGACCATAGAACTGGGCTTCCGCGGCGACGACGCCGCGACCGCCCGTCTGCTCGCCCAGTCGATCGCGGGAGGGCTGCCCATCGTCAGCTTCGCGCGCGCGGCCAGCGACCTCGAGGAACTCTTCCTGCAGGTCACCGCGCCCGACCGTCAGCCGCTCGAAGCGGCGTAGGGAAGGCGCACCATGACCGACCCGACCACGACCCCCGAGACCCTGGCGACCGGACCGGACGCCGCGCTGATCGACGATGCCCCGACCATCGTGGACATCGAGCCTGCCGAGGCGCCAGTCGCGCCGTCACAGCAGGGTTGGCCTGCCCCGAGGCCTCGGGGCAGACGCCGACTCGGCTTCGCGCGGACGGTCGGCGGCATCTCCGCGATCGGGGTCAAGGACCTGCGCGGCCGAATGCGCGGCAAGCGCGCGTTCATCGTCCTGACCATCTACCTCGTCCTGCTGGCCGGCTTCGCGGGCATGGTCGAGATCCTCGTCGAGCAGAGCTTCTCGACCGGGTTCGGCGGCTCCGCGGCGTTCGCCAGCGCAGCCATCGGACAGGGCATCTTCGCCGCCCTGCTCATGCTGATGACCCTCCAGGTGGTCTTCCTCGCCCCGTCGTCGACGTCCGGGGCGATCAGCCTCGAGCGTGAGAAGCAGACCCTGGAATTGCTGATCGCGACGCCCATCTCATCGCTGGCCATCGTGGTCGGCAAGCTCCTGTCGGCGCTGGTCTGGGTATTCCTGCTGATCGCCGCGTCCATCCCGCTGATGGCCGTGGTCTTCGTGTTCGGGGGGATCGGACCAGAGACCGTGCTGTCCGGGTACGCGGTCCTCATCGCAACGGCGCTCGGCCTCGGCTCGTTCGGTCTTGCCTGCTCCTCGCTGGTCAAGCGCACCACGGCCTCGACGGCGATCACCATCTTCGGCGTCCTGGCCATCTCCATCGGCACCGCCTTCATCCTGGTCTTCTGGACCGCTATGGGATCCTTCGACAACAACGGCAACCGCGCCGGCGGACTGTTCGGGATGCGCGCACCGGCCGTGCTCGGCTACATCAACCCGTTCATCGCCCAGGCCGACGTGATGTGCTCCACCGAGTCGAGCTTCGGGGGCGGCTGGTGCTCCGCGGTCGACGGCCTCGTGCCCAACCGTGGTGGCGTCGTCTTCGTGGACCAGGGTGGGGGGTTCGGCCCGCAACCCCTTCCTGTCCTCCAGACCGTGGACGGCAAGGATGTCGCCGTCGGATTTGCCGAGCCCGGTCCGTTCCCGGGCGACGTCGTACCCGAACAGCAGTTCCAGCAGCAGCGGACATCGGTCTGGATGATGAGCGTCATCACCTGGCTGATCCTGTCGGTCATCTTCCTGACCATCGCCGTCCAAGCCGTATCCCCGACTCGACGCTGGCGTCCGCGCCTGCGTCGGGCGACTCGGAGTGCCGCC
>JANOTJ010000538.1:0-17345 GCA_031416295.1 Chloroflexota bacterium | reverse complement strand
CGGGATCGAGCCCGGGTGGGTTGAGCCAGCCGTCCCGCAGCCACACGAGCCGGCGAGCGTCGTCCGTGATCGCGTCTCGTTGGTCGTCGGTCGGGCGTGGGAACGGGAAAGTCTCGAACGTGGTCGTCGGCGTGTATCTCGAGCCGCTGATGGCTTCTCGGAGTTGGGTTCCGGTGGCGCGCGTCCAGAGGTCGTGGACCCGCGATTGGAGCACGCCGAATGTGTAGTCGTCGTCCCGCGCGACGGACACGCCAGCGGAGTCGACCAAGGTGTCCGAAGGGAGCCAAACCCAGAGGCGATGCTTCGATACCCGCGCTGTGGCGATCTGACGGCTGACACGTGCTAGGGCTGCGCGCATTGAATGGCCAGGTCGCTCGTGAAGCCACCATTCGTCGATGGTCGGGAGCCCAGCTTCGCGCTCCGGCTTGACAAGAGTGCGCACGTGCTCGAACGGTGCTTCGTACAAGGCAGCGTCCTCGATCGGCGTTCCAATCCCAAAGTCGATAATCCACATGTTGCGTGGCCGACTCGTCATGTCCTGACCGTTCACCCACCGAGACAGCACCCGGGCGTTTTCGCGGCCGTCCGGGTTCGGGGCGGACATGAGACGCGTCGCCGTCGCCTCGTCGATGTCGAATGAACCTCCCTTCACATCGCCAATGAACGCGATGCCCGCGTTCTCCCGCAGCCGCCTAGCTCGTGTCACGTCAACGCCGCTGGTCAGGTTGGGGTTGATAGCGGACACAGCCAGCCCGTCGAGCTCTCGGTTCGTCTCGCTCCCATCGTCCTGGCCAACAAAACTGATGTGCACGGTTGCGCCGGCAAGGATCCAGCGCTCGTCTGATCGGGCATAGAAGATGCCGCCTGACTCGTTGATGCGCTCGAGGATGCGGCGGTTCAACCCACCGCGAATGGATTGAGTTGCGAGGAGCCCAGCGCGCTTGGCTCGACGCTCCACGATATGTGCCCGCGCTTTCTCGTGGAAGTACGAGGAGAAATCGCTCATCCCTGGCAGCCTGGTGCCATATACCCGATACAGGGCTTCGACATACGGGTTGCCCAGTGCACGTCTCAGAAGCTTCGCCCCAAGGAACGGCGGGTTCCCGACAACGAACTCGGCTTCGGGCCACCGCGCTTCCTGCGGCTTCGAGGGATCGGACAGGTCGAGGAGCGCGTCCCGGGTCTCAATGTGGTGGAGGGGTCGCAGGATCGGGTCGCGTCGATAGCCGAGGCCGTGGCGGATCATCCACTGGATCTCGCCGATCCAGATCGTCACGCGGGCGAGCTCGGCGGCGTAGGCGTTGAGTTCGATGCCGAGCACGGCCTCGGGTCCAATGTGGGGGAACTCCTGCGGTGTCTGGAGGACCAGTGAGCCCCACTGGATGGCTTCCCACTCGAGGTCCTTGAGCGCCAACAGTGAGACGATCAGGAAGTTGCCAGAGCCGCACGCGGGATCGAGGACTCGTACCCGGCGGAGTCGATCGAGGAAGGCACGAAACACGGCCTGCGGATTCTCGTCAGGTCGAGTGGCCTTGGTGACCTTCCGCCCCGAGAGAAGGAGCTGGGTCACGCGCGACTGCATATCCACGTACTCGCGCCGGAGCGGGCGCATGATGACCGGCTCGACGAGGTCCCAGATGGCGTCCCGATCCGTGTAGTGCGCCCCGAGCTGGGCCCGCTGGTCCGGGTCAAGGCCCCGCTCGAACAGGGTGCCGAAGATCGCCGGCTCGATGAGCGCCCAGTTGAGCTTGCTCACCTCGAGGAGCGTCGTGATCTCGGAGCCCGTCAGCGGGATCACGTCACCGGTGTCGAACAGGCCGCCGTTGAACCAGGCGATCTCCTCGGTCCCGAACAGGCCACCGTCCCGGCTCATCTTCGCGAACAGCTCGCCGAGCGAGTTGGAGAAGACGTCCGAGCGGCCCTTCGACGCCTGCGACAGCCGCGACAGGATCTGCTTCGGGAGCAGGCCGGCATCCTCGGCGAACAGCATGAACAGGATCCGATCGAGGAAATGAGCCACGGCTTCGGGGTCATGGCCACGGGCTCGGAGGCTCTGCGCGAGTTCGGCGAAGTGTCGGGCGGCCTTCTCGGTGATCTGAGCCGGCTCGATGCGCGGGCGGAGCTCCTCGGGCGCCGTGAAGACGGCGCGCAGGATGGCCAGTGCGGCAGAGGGGTCGTCGGCGGCCAGGTCGTCGAGCGTGACCGTATAGAGCTTCGGGCTGAGGCTCGTGAAGTTGGTACGGATCTCGATCGAGTCGAGGTCCGAGACGACGAGCAGCGGCGGATTGCCCAGCGCCTCGCGGTATTCGAGGAGCTGGACGTAGGCGGCTTTCAGATCCTTGCGCTTGCCCTTGTACTCCCAGCCGAAGAAGTCCCGTTTCCAGACGTCGGCGAAGCCGCCGCCGCCGACCGTCTTCTCCAGGGCCTTCTCGAAGGCATACGTGGTCCCAGTCGGGTCGGCCTCGGTAGGTCCAGGCTCGCCGAGCATCGCGCACAGGTCGAGGAAGTGGGATTGGGCGGACGCGCGTTCGGACGTCTCGACCCCGCGCCACTTGGCGGCGAACTCGCCAGGCGTCATGTGAACGACAGGCCAGCGATTCTCATGGTCCGAGGATAGGTCCTGTCGGGCGGCTCGGATGCGCCGACACGACGCGGACGTCGTGCCGCAACACGTGGGAGATCCAGCAGCTCAGCCGGGCGCTGCCGCGCGGCTGGAACGGGCTTCGTAGAGCTGGCGGGCGCCGCTCATCCCCTTGAGTTCTCGGCTGCCTCGATCCACGAATTCGACGCCGGCGCCGGTGGCTAACTCGCGCGAGGTCGATGAAAGGAAGACCTCGCCCGCTCCGGCCGCGCCCATGATGCGTGCCGCGAGGTGCACCGCGAGGCCGTGAATGTCGCCACCTGCCATCTCCACCTCACCGGTGTGAACGCCTGCCCGTACGCCGATGCCAAGTTTGCGGGCCGACACGCAGATGGCGAGGGCGCAGGTAATGGCACGTGCGGGACCGTCGAAGATGGCCAGGAAGCCGTCACCGGTCGTGCCGACCTCACGCCCTCGGTGGGTCTCCAGGAGGCTGCGGACGTCCTCGCGGTGACTTGCCAATAGCCGCTTCCACGGTCGATCACCAAGCCGTTCTGCCTCGGCCGTCGAGCCAACGATGTCGGTGAAGAGCATCGTCGTGAGGACCCGCTCGCCTGCCTCCGGCGCCTTCGCAAAGTCCTCGATCCCCTGGAAGTCAATCGCAACGTACGGCTCGTCGCCGAGGACCCAGGCATCGTGGCCGGGCGTGACGTCGAACACGTCGCCCGCCACGACCTCGCGCCGCTCGCCGTCTCGCGATTCGATTGCCAGGCGTCCGGAAAGCACATAACTGACGTGATGGAACTCGCAGCGGTCCGTACCGACGATCGGCTTCACATGGGTCGCCCAACGCCCCCCCGGCTGAAGGACCTCGCGGCCGATCGTCAGGGCTCCGACCCTCATCAATTCCACAGAGCCGTGCTCGAACCTGACTGTCTCGTCGGGCTCTCGGTGGCTCTTGATCTCGATCCCGGACATCGCTGGGAGTTTGGCCGCCGCACCAGGGATCGTCAATGGAAGCGATCAGGCGCTTGTCGACATGGCCGAGATCACCTTGAGTGCTTTAACGTCGACCGGACCCGGGTGAACACGATCCGCGCATCGTGTTGGGCTGGTGATCACTCGGTCCCGCCGAGGGATCACCAGCAGTCGTCGGTGCTCAGACGGCCGGAGCGCTCTCCGCGGCCGCGGATCGCAGCGGGTCGCGCTCCGGCGTCCGACTCGCCATGGCTGCCTCGAGCCGCTCGAGGAACGGCTTCGCCCCGAGCCGCGTGAGGATCTCGAAGGCCCGCTCCGCCGCAATACGGACCTCGGGCTCGCCCGGATCAAGCAGCGAGGCCATCTCGATCGCGCAGAGCGCCTCATCCCAGACGAGACCGAGATCGCGCCACACGCGCAACGCCTCGCGGTAGCGAGTGAGCGCATCGTGCGGGTGCCCATCGAGCGCAGCGAGACCGGCCCGGATCGTGGTCCGGGCGGCGTCGATCGCCCGGCCGCGTCTGCCGATGCCGTCGACCTGGGCGAACTCTTCCCGCGCGCCGTCCATCTGACGTGACAGGAGAGCACATCGGGCGGCCAGGAGGAACCCTTCGGCGGCGCGCTGCCAGAAGAGCTCCGTGAATCGGTGGGCCTGGATCCGGGCGATGTCGTAGCGCCCAGTCGCGAACGCCACGGCGGCCCTGGTCCAGGCAAGGGTGGCCGGCTTGACCGGGTCGATGCCGCTGGTCGGGAGGGCCTCGAGATCGGCGGTCAATCCGGCGGTCGGTTCACCGCGGAACGCCCGGAGTTGGATGAGAGCGCCCAGGGCGATCGCACGGGTCAGCGGATCGACCTCTTCGCCGAGCAAGGGCTCGAGCTCGACCGCAGCCCAGTCCCACTCACCCGTCCGGATCGAGACACCGAAGGCGTTGTCGAATTGGTGGAATGATCGGACCCCGCGCCGGCGGTTGAGCGCGATCCCCGCTCGGGCTGCCTCGAGCGCCGCGCGCGGGTCACTGTCCAGCAGGTTGCTCGCGAGGTTGTTGAGCGCCCGACCGACGGTCCAATGGAGAGAGTGGGTGGCAGCGAGTCGCTGTCCTGCTTCGATCGCGCCGATCCCCTCGTACGGACGCCCGAGGCTCGCGAGCGCGGAACCCCGGGTGATGAGGGTGTCCGCGACGACATCGACGAGATCGGACCGCTCCGCGGCTTCGAGAACGCGGTCCGACACCGCCACGGCTCTCGCGTATTCATCATGGAGAAAGTACGCACGAGCGAGCTCGCCGTTCAGCATGGCCAGCGCGGCCTCATCGGCGAGCTCCGTGAACCGTTCCGAGGCGGCCGCGAGTAATGCCAGGGCCTGCTCGACGCGGTACGCACTCAAGAGTGCACTCCCGAACCGGGCGATCGTCCTCGCCTCCTCTGCTTGGTCGTTGATCGTCGCACGCCGCTCGAGAGCGGCGCGGAAATGCGCCTCGGCATCGTCCGCGCGCTGGATCGCCGCTGCCGACTCGGCAGCTCGCTCGTGGAGACCGGCCGCCTCGACCGGGTCGGCCGTGACGGTGAGCGCCTGGTCGTAGAACGTGACGGCCTGCTCGTGCGCGCCGAGATCGGCGGCCCGCTCGGCGGCGGCTCGCAATGCGACGCGGGCCTGGGCGGCCAGGGCATCCGCCTCTGGACCCGCCGCACTGTTCGCGTGTGCGGCGAGATAGTGGCCGGCGAGGCCACCGGCAAGCTCGTCGCTGCCGAGGCTCTCGAGGAACCGGGCGGCCGCCAGATGCCGGGTCTTGCGGTCCTTCTTGGCGACCGTGTTGTAGGCAACCTCGCGGATCAGCGCCTGGATGAAGGCGTACTGACCGCGCTCGGGGCTGCGGGGGTCAGCCTCGAGGGTAAGCAGCTCGCGCTTGACCAGGATCCGGAGGCGTGGCTCGAGCTCCGCCCCGGGGATCGCGGAGACGGCCTCCAGCCCGGCGAGGGTGAAACTCTGGCCGAGCACGGCCGCTGCGGAGACGAGGGCCCGGTCTTCGGGTGGCAGGGCATCGAGCCGGGCGGCGATGAGAGCGGTCAAGGTCTCGGGCACGGCGAGGTTGGCGAGGTCTCCGAGCGGCTGGTACACCCCGCCCTCGAGGGCGAGTCTCCCCTCCGCAAGCAGCATCCGGACCGTCTCGACCGCATAGAGGGGTATGCCGTCGGCGCGGTCGACGATAGCGCGGACGGCACCTTCCGGGAGTCCCGGGACGAGCCCTGCGAGGAGCTCACGCATCGCTGCTCCCGGGAGCGGATCGAGGTAGAGCGACGTGAAGTTGCGCTTGCCGGCTCCCCAGTCCGGCCGTTTGTCCATCAGATCCGGTCGGGCCAGGGTGACCACGGTGATCGGGACGCCCTTGCTCCACTCGAGCAGGTGGTCGACGAAGTCGAGCAGCCCGCTGTCCGCGAAGTGGAAGTCCTCGAAGACCATGACGACCGGGCCAGTCGCGGCGAGACGCTCGAAGAACGTGCGCCAGGCGGCGAAGAGCTGCTCCGAGCCCTTGCCGGATTCGATGCCCAGGAGCGTAAGCAACGCGGCCTCGATCCAGCGGCGTTCCTCGGGGTCGGCGACGTGCGTCGCGAGGGTCTCGGCGACCTTCGCCCGGGTCGTCGGCTCGTCGTCGCCCTCGATCAACCCACATCGGCCGCGAACCATCTCGCCGAGAGCCCAGAACGTGATTCCGTCGCCGTAGGCAGGGCTGCGGCCGTCGTGCCACCAGACCGTCTCAAGGAGGCCGTCGACGTATTTGAGAAACTCCCAGGCGAGCCGGCTCTTGCCGATGCCGGCCGGGCCGATGATGCTGACGAGCCGCGTCCGCTTCTCGCGGCCGGTGGCGTGGAAGAGATCCTTCAGGAGACGGAGCTCGTCCGCGCGCCCGACGAACGGCGCCTCGAGGGTGTCCGAGCGATTGCGGCCCCCCCGTTCCGAGACCACCCGGAGCGCCCGCCACGCAGGAACCGGGCTCGTCTTGCCCTTCAGTACCTGCTCGCCGGCCTCCTCGAACGCGATCGCCTTGCTCGCTGCACGCTGGGTCGACTCGCCGACGAGGACGGCGCCGGGGGGCGCGACCGACTGCAGTCGGGACGCCGTGTTGACGAGGTCGCCCGCGACGATGCCCTGATCGACCGCTCCTAGAGTGACCGCAGCCTCGCCGGTCAGGACGCCGGCTCGCGCCTGTATCGACGGACCGAGCGTCCGGACCGCGTCGACGAGTTCGAGGGCAGCCCGGACCGCCCGCTCGGCGTCATCCTCGTGGGCGATCGGCGCGCCCCAGACCGCCATGACGGCATCGCCGATGAACTTCTCGACCATCCCGCCGTACCGGACGATGACATCCCGGGAGAGGTCGAAGTAGCGGGAAAGGAGCTCCCGGGTGTCCTCTGCGTCGCGGCCCTCCGCGAGGGTCGTGAACCCGACGAGGTCGGCGAAGAGGATGCTGACCAGCCTGCGCTCCGCGACGGGCGCAGCGTCCGACCGAATAAGGGATAGGGCCGAGGTCGGGCTCAACGTATCGCCCGGGAGCGGCGTCGCGCACTCGCCGCAGAACTTCGCCGTCGGAAGACCGGGGTGTCCGCAAGATGGGCAGGCCACGGAGAGCCGTGACGCGCACTCTGCGCAGAACTTCTGGCCGACGGGGTTCTGGGTGCCGCAGTTCGAACAGATCACGGCGCCTCCTGCCATCCAGGGTGAGGACTGGAGCGTAGCCGAAGTTTGCACGGCATGGAACAGGTCCTGCGCTGTTGGCGCGCCGACACAATGTGGTCATGGTGTTGCGATCACGGCCCACCTGAGTGATCGGCGTCCGATCAGCCCGACGATCGCCTCACATGCACGAGACCTCCGCCGGAGACGAGGCCGCCCGACTGCCTCGTCGAGACGGACGCCAGCTGCGCGGTGAGTAGGCCTCCGCGACATAGGCCTCTGCGGCGGTTGACGCCGGGTGGATGATGCACACCTGACGGAGGAGGCGACGACGCGCGGCCCGTGCCCGGCCGCCTGGACCGCGTCGAGCCAATGGCGGGACCGACCCTCCCTTGGATACGGAGGTTCCGATGATGCGCCCCTCGCGGAGGATTCTGGGGTCGTCTGTCCTGGCATCGGTGCTTGGGCTCGTCCTGGCGGCCAGTACGCTCGCCGCAAGCAGCTTCACCTACAAGCTCAGTGGGTTCGAGATCGCGGCGACCTCAACGGTCGGCACGTTCGTCGGCGTCGCGAGGGCTGCCGACGATGTAGGGACTTGGTCGGCCTCGATCGTCCACACGGAGCTTACCGGTGGGGCGGCGAACATCACCGGCGGCACGTTCGCCTACGACGGGACGGTCCGCGACATCACCGGAACATTTGCTGACGGATCGCTCACCCAGATATCTGGCTTCACCGGCTGCACGAACCAGACGTACAGCGTGACCGGGTCCCTCGACCTCACGGCGCCGAGCACCGGGGCGGGGACGTTCAGCGCGGTCCTCACGCACCGCCGGCTGAGTCTGTTCGGTCGGTGCATCGTCTACAGCGCGACGGTGAACGGCCAGGCTACCTTCAACTTCTGATTCAGTGGCGCCGCCCCGCTCGAACACTCGGCGGGAGCCGGGGCGGACTTGACGCCTGCGGCGCGAGGCGCGGAGGACAAACGGGCGGGTGGCGCTTTGTGGTGCCATTCGAGTCGGTCGCCACCGCCTTGTCTGACAGGTCGGGTCTTCCTGCCCAACGGACGGCCCGGGCTCGCGACATGGCGTTGGAGCACGGCCGAACGCGGTCAAAGACCTGGTCGGTGGAGTCCGTATGCGTGGTCTGCAACTGGACCTCGCGGCTCAGCACAATCCCGGCATCGTGTTGCTTTCTTCGGCCACCTGAGTGATGGATGTGGGCGACCACCTTCCGCTCAGGAGATTGTCCATGAACCCGCAGCTACTCCCCGCCCAGCTTCGGGACGACATCCCGGCCTGGGCGCAGACGGTCGTCGCCTTCCTCGCCGAGAAGGAGCGCCGCTCCGGTTCCCGGCGGACGGTCGAGGGCTACGCCAGGATGCTCTGGCCCCTCTTCGAGCGGATCGGGTCACCGGATCGGGTGACCCCGGCGCACGTCCTCGCCTGGGCCCACGGGATCGGTGCCTCGGGCCGTGAGCCCTCCTCGGCGACGGTCGGCGCCCGGATCGCCTGTCTGTCGAGCTACTTTCGGTTCCTCATCCGGATGAACGTCGCGGCCTCGAACCCGTGCGATGCCCTCGAGCGGCCTCGGACCGTCCAGGCCGTCGCCCGTGGCCTGAGCGCCGAGGAGGTCCGCCGGCTCCTCGCGGTCGTCCCCGACACCGTTGCAGGTCGACGAGACCGTGCGCTCCTCCTGGTGTTCGTGCTGACCGGTCGGCGGCGAGCGGAGGTCATTGGCCTGACGGCCGGCGACATCAGCGTCGAGGGCGACACGGCCTTCTACAGCTACCGAGGGAAGGGCGGCAAGCGTGGTCGCCGGGAGCTGCCCCGCCCCGCCTTCGAGGCGCTATGCGCCACCCTGGGCGACGCCGGGCTCGTGCTGGTGGAGATGGAGCCCGCTGCCTCGCTCTGGCAGGCTGGGGCCGGCTCCAGGGGCGTGACCAGCTCGACGTTCTACGCGAGGTTCCGCCGCTACGAGCGGACGGCTGGGCTCCAGCCGTCCGGCCTCCACATCCTTCGCCACACGGCCGCAAAGCTCCGGCGCGATGCCGGGGCGTCGATCGAGGCGGTGAGCAGCTTCCTCGATCACTCGAGCCTGGCGGTCACCTCCGTCTACCTCCGACGACTCGAGGGCGAGGCGGACCGGACCTGGCCGGACGTGGCGGTCGCAATCGGGGTCTAGGGAGCCCGCCCGCCCGGCCTCTGCAGGCCACCACCGGGTGGCGCGTCGATCGTCGGTCGGCTATGGTCGGCGGGCCGATGAAACGACCCCCGAACGCGTCGCATCCAGACGACCTCGAGACGGTCCTGGAGCACTTCAATGCGCACTTCCGGCATCGCTATCGCCTACCAGCGGTGACAGCAGAGGCGCTGCGACGGGACGTTGAGGATCTGGATGATCTCCTCGCGGACCTCGCAACCGCGCGCGCGGACGGCGTCGCCGATGCGAGTTGCGCACTCATCGCGCGGATCGTCCTCTCGGTCGTCCCGCGATATGCCATCGGCCTCCTGACCGAACCGGAACATCTCACGGTCCTGGCACCCGACGAAGGCGACGAGGGATCCTATCTGGGCGGCCACGTGCTCCTCTTCAATCCGCTCGGTGGGCGGGACAACTGGACAGCGATGGCTCGCTGGTTCCGCCAATACGGGGGGACCAACGCCCGGCGGACGCTGCTTGCCGGGCTGGCCTCTGAGGAGCGCCCGGACGAGGCGGCCAACCACGAGTTGCTCATGAGGGCCGCGTCAACTCACGGCCGCGCGATCGTGTTGCCGCCAGATGAGGCCTTTAGCGGCGAACGAGCGGCCGAGGTGAGCTACATCTACGGCGTGCCGGTCGAGACCCTCCGCGCCTGGAAGCAGCAGCGCCGGTCGGACCTTGCTGCGAAGAGGCCCGGTGCGCCCCGACGGAACCGCTGAGATTCACGCCCTGCCGTAACTGTTCGCTCGCCCCCCGCCCGATCACGCTGGAGCGCGTGAAACGGTTGAGATCGGTGTGCAGCAACCAGCGAACCCGGACGTCGATCCCGTGGGGAGGGGTCAGCTCCTCGCCATGCCCATGGGCGACCTGATCGTGGCCACGGACGAGGACGCCGAGGTCGTCGCGGTTGTGCCGGGCCTTCCCGTTCGACCCGGGCACCCAGGCTCAGGAATGGGCGACGCGCAGACCGTCGAGGGGGGGCGAAGCCGTCCCCACCTTGACGCTGGTCGCGGCGCTCGACGCCGTTGTCGCCCACCTCAGGCGCTTCGTGCACCTTGCGACGCCAGAACATGCCGACGCTGTCGCCCTGTGGACGGCTCACACGCACGCCTACCTCGAACGCCTCGGGCAGTCACCAATCCTGGCCCTCACGTCCGCCGTGAAGCAGAGCGGCAAGACGCGGGTGCTCGACGTCATCGAGTTCCTCGTCCGTGCCCCCTGGCGGATCACGCGGCCGTCGGAGTCGGTGCTCTTCCGCAAGATCGACGCGGATCACCCGACCGTGCTCCTCGATGAGGTCGACGCGATCTTCGGCGACAAGACCGGCAACACCGAGGGCATCCGCTCGCTCTTCAACAGCGGGAACCGACGCGGTACCAAGGTGCCGCGCACCGTCGCCCAAGGAAGGACCTTCGCCCTCGTCGAGTTCGACGTCTTCTGCCCGAAGGCGACGGCCGGCATCGGCGGCCTGCCGGACACGATCCTCGACCGAGTGACGGCCCGTCCACCCGCGTTCTGACCGGCGCCGCCGATCCTACTAATAATCACGATGGACCGATCGTGCCACCTGCCAGGGACGGCCGCGAAGCCGATCGTCGAGGGTCTCTCGCGTCAGTTCCTCGACATACGCCAGGCTCGACGATTCCGGTGGGGCCCAGGCACCGGCCGTCTCGCGCAGCATGCGCAGCATCTCGTTCGGCGTTCAGCTGGGCGCCGTACGTATCCTCGATGGCCTGGCGAATCAGTTGCGAGCGCGTCCGGCCGGTCCGGCGGGCGACCGCGTCCAGGGCCCCGATCTCGCGCTTCATTAGCGCATGGACGTCAACGGCGCACCCGTCAGGCGACGACCACCTCGGCTACCCACTTCACCCAGTCGAGGCCGCGCCGGTCGGGGACGACAAGCCGGCACGGGGCGCCGTTCGCGAGCGGTAGATCGCCGCCGGCCACGCCGGTCGCGAGCACGCACTTGTGCGCTTCCTCGATCGAAAGCGAGGCGCCCCAGCCGGTGACCGAGCGGACCTCAACCCGGGCGGCGCCATCGGCCACCCCGGCCGCCCGTGGCGAGCCACCCGCCTCCTCGGTCGAACCATCGCATCCAGGCGACGGCTGGTCGACTCTGACGCACTCATCGTGTAGAGATACGGAGTAGGCAGGCTAGGCATCCGTGGGGCCTAGGCCAGGCCTAGGCCCGAGTAGATGGGCACTGAGCTCGCCGACACCGTGCTCGGGCGTGATCCCGCCCTCGCTCGTCTTCTCGAGACGGAGGTTGGTCAGCTCCACCTCTGAGCCGAGGTCATTGAGCTACGGGCCCACGAGTCCGGGATGATACCGGAGCCACGGACATCCCGGCCAGCCTGCGAAGGGTCGGGGTCGACCGGCCGCCGCGGGGTCAGCTGGGGGTGTCACTTGGTGAACGAAAACAGCGCCTCCGCGGTGGACCCATCGGCGAACGCCATGACGAGTTTCCGACACGTGTCTCTCCACGCCTTGTCCGTCTTCCAGTTGTACTGATATCGCCCGGTCGCCGCGTCGAACTTCAAGCTACTCCCCACGACCGTCACCGTCTGCTCGACGGTATCGACCGGAGCATTCCCGCATGGCACACCGACCGACTTCGGGTAACCCGCCTGGAAGATCCCGAGGCCGCGGTCGCCGCCGAGCCCGAACTTGATCGGGATTGCTGATCCGACGTTCGTCCGGTTCAGTGTGGGCTCGTTGTCGACGGGAGTGAAGAAACCGGAGAACGAATACGGCGTTGTCACCATCCCGAGTCGCCAGGTGCTGGCCGCCGATGTCCGAACGGTCAACTGGATGTCTCCTTCCGCGTCTCCCCCATGCAACGTCACGGGCGGGAAGACGCACGGATCCGGCGTCGCGCTGGGATCGTTGACGGGATCGGCGACGGAGCAACCCAGGACGGGCACCCCATTCCGGAACAGGACGATGGGCGTGGCCGGAACCTGCGACGCATCGAGGGTGAACGTGAGGACGAGCGGGTCCGCGGCCGTCGCCGGTGGCGCGATGATCACGATGGCCTGACTCACGAATCCGTAGCCAGTCGGCGGTGGCGTCGCGCCAGCGCTTTCGGAGATCGAGACCTGGCCGCCGGCGCCCGTGATGGGCAGCGAGACGCTCGTCTCGACCGGGTCGGTCGGCGTGGCGGCGACGGGAACGCTCCCGGTCGAGAGGGACCCCCCTGGGACCACGGGCCCACTGGCCACCTCGCCGACGACCACGGTCAGGGCCACCGTCGCGGTGTCGTTCGCGGGATTCGGGTCCGTGATCGCGAGACTCGCCAGCAGTGTCGGGAGCTCGAAGACCCCGCCTGCTGTCGGGACGAAGACCGCCGTCATCGTTGCGGACGCGCCGACGTCGAGCGACCCCAAGACACAGAAGGCGACTCCGGGTTGGGTCTGACAGGTCCCCTGTGTCGCCGATACCGAGTCGATCGTGGATGGCAGGCCCGAGAGATCCACCAGTGCCAGGACATCCACGTCGGGGAATGGTCCGTGGTTGGTCACGGTCATCGTGACGGTCGTCGGTTGCAGGACATCGACGACGCTCGGGGACGCAGAGGCGGTGATCCCCTCGTCGGTCGGCGTATCGATCCTCGCGCACGCCGTCATCTCGGATGTCCCGTCCAGGGTCGTCGCTGTCGCGGTCAGATACCCGCTATCGAAGGTCGCCGAGAGCGGGATATCGGCCTGGCCGATCGAGCCACCGAGACCGGGCCCGAGGCCGATATCGGCCGTCCCGACGAGCGCTTCCGACTGTGCCGTGATACTCAGGATGGTTAGCAGCGTCAGGCACGTCGAGGCCCAGAAGACCTCGACCCGGCTGGTATTAACGCCGGACCGTGAACTGGAGAACACGTGGATCGTCGCAACGGGTCCGAGCGGAAGTGTGCTGATCGCCGGACTGTTCTGGCCGCCGTTCGGACCCTGGTCACCGTCGCCGACGTCGTCGCCTACCGCCACGCCGTCGTCGCCGAGATCGATCGAGCCATCGCCATTGCCATGGATCACATTGCCCAGGATCTGGTTGTCGATCGCTGCGTTGCCCCCGATGACCGTTACGCCGTCGTTCGCGTTGGCGATCAGACGGTTGCCGTCGGCCGCTACTGGACCACCGATGACCGAGTGAGCGACGTCGTCGAGGAGGATGCCGCTTCCCGGGAAGTCCCGTATCTCGAGGCCCCGCACGATCGTCCCGGAAGCCCGGATGACGAGCCCACAGGTCGTGGACGATGCCGCTGTCCAGCACGCATCGGTGCCGCTCGGCGTGCGCGTCCCGAGCAACCGCACGCCCGGCTGGGTCCGGCCGTCGATCGTCACCGCGTCCGTGATCGGCGGCAGCGCGGAGGCGACCGTGATGTCCTTCGACTGGCCGGTCGGGATGGCGAATGTGATCGTGTCCATGTCGCCCGGCGTTGCATTCGATGCAGCGATGGCCTGGCGAAGACTGCACGTCCCGCCGCAGGTCGAGCCACCAAGGTCGGCCGCCGTCGTCACCGTCAGGGTCTGAGCGCCGAGTGCCACCCCGGCCCCGGCCGCGAGTTGCGCTCCGATGACGACCATCCCGATCGATGCCGCAGTCAAGCGACGAACGAAACGCCCTCGCATCCCAGTCCTTCAGCGTTCTTCGTCCCGGGGCCTCCGGGAGAGATGTGGCGCGTTCCGCCCACGGGGTCGCCCGGGCCTGCCCACGTTCGTATGTCGCGGAGTGTAGCTCGGCAGCGTCTCTGGACGCAATCACCCGGCGAGCGGCGCGATGGATCCGTGGTGCGCATTGGCACCACCGACGCTCGGCTGGCAGGCTCCCGTAGAGCGCCATCACCACGGAGGCCCGAGGATGAGCGTTGTCGCCCTGTTCTTCGCGATCTGCATCGCGCTCGGGATCCTCTATCGCGAGGGCGGACCGGGTTTGGGTCACTCCCGTGGTCGACACGATGCTTCTCTATGAAGAGGGGCCTCGCCGTCAAGGACGGGTCTCTTGGCTCGTCGTCGAGCTCGCTGCTGGTGGATCAGGGGCCCGCGGACTGTTGGCGGGATCGAGCAGCGCTCATCTCTCTATGGCCTTCTGCGAGAAGGACAAGGTCTGGTGGGAGGCTGCTCCGGCGGCCCAATTCCATAGCGGGTCGTCAAGCGACCAGAAGCATAGTGGGGCCTGCCGGGGCGAAGGGTTCGTTCTTGGTGAGGACGTGCCAGATGGCTTCGGCGAGCTTGCGGGCGATGTCCGAGGCGATCGTGTAGGCGAGGACCGGACCGATCCCGGGGACCGTCAGGAGCAGCGGGATGGAGGCGTGGTCGGCGCCGAGTCTCCGGAGGTCCCGCTCGCAGGCGTCGATCTCCGCCCCCAGCCGATCGACCATGCGCAAGCTCGTGCTGAGCGTCGTCGTCCAGGGCTCGGGCAGGGCGAGCCCGGCGAGCAGCTCGCGGCCGGCCACCCCGAACAGGTCCGCGACGGACACGGGGTGGCCGAACGACATGAGCGTGGCGTGGATCCGGTTCTTCAACGCGGTCCGGTGGTGGACGAGGTGGAGCCGGAAGCGGGCTCGCTCGCGCTCCGCCCGGACCCCTGGAGTCGGCAGCCAGATCTCGGGCACGAGGTCACGTCGCGCGAGCTCGGCTAGGACCCAGGCGTCGATCTTGTCCGTCTTGGCGGCCAGCGGGGCGATGCCCTTGACTTTGGCGGCGTCCGCGATCGCGACATCCCAGCCAGCGAACTCGAGGGTGTCGTGGACGAAGCGGGCGCCGGTCATCGACTCGATCGCGGCGCTCACCTCTTGACCCTGCCGCAGGACGTGGGCGGCGAGAGTCCGGAGTGCGTCGACGTCGGGGCGGACGGCGGTCACCGCGATCGTCCGGCCGTCCTCATCGAGCACGTGCACGTCGAGCCTCTGGCGTGACAGGTCCAATCCGGCGTACAACATGTCCTGGGCCTCCTGGTGCTGGTTGCTCTGACAACCCAACGTTGTCACCAGCGAGGCCCTTCTTCATGACATTCCATCGTGTCGCCCGATTGAGACAGGCGCAGGAGCGTCTGGAAGCGATGCCGCCGGCGTGAAACAGCTCGGTGGCAAGGGAGTCCCCCTTCGTTCAGGCGGTGCGCCTGTCGCGTCGTTCTGCTCGGTAA
Source organism: Chloroflexota bacterium (assembly GCA_031416295.1). Taxonomy (GTDB): domain Bacteria; phylum Chloroflexota; class Limnocylindria; order Limnocylindrales; family CSP1-4; genus SPCO01. Next base: position 1,779 of record JANOTJ010000538.1, on the reverse strand, counting down.
CCTCCGCGGGCGTTATCGGGTCAGCCGGGCCGGGTGGTTCAGAGGATCTCGGCGTAATCATCGCCAGCGAGGAGGCCGAACTCGACGGAAGCCGGGAACGGGTTGTCCAGGGTGAGGGCGACGGCCAAGGCGGTGGAAGCCCACTCACGGAGCGAGTCGGGGAGCCGGAACGCACGCCCGTCGGCAGTCTCGATCCAGGCCAGCGGTTCGGAGCCGGCCGTCGCGGGAGCGGTGGCGACGCGGGCGACCTCAACCACCCGGCCCTTGGCCTGCGGGGACTCGAGCACGGGGAGGTCGAGCAATGGGGCATTCCTAGCTGCCGCGACAGACGTACCGAAGGAGAAGGCAGATCTGATGCACGCCATCTACGAGCGGATCACGGTCGCTGGCCCCGAGATCGTGGGTGTCCGGCTTACCGCGGCGGCCTACGCGCACGGTTTGGCGCTGGCGCTGCCCGAAAAGTTTGCTTTGGCGCGCCCGACAGGATTCGAACCTGCGACCTTCGGCTCCGGAGGCCGACGCTCTATCCGCTGAGCTACAGGCGCGCGGGGGGCGACGGGAAGCGTCGCAGGCTGGAAGGATAGCAGCCGCAACCGGCGGAGCCCTTCAGATTGTGGGAGCCGGATGTGGTGGCGGATTGGGCCTCGCCATAGCGTCGACACCAACAGGGCGGCGCGATCGGGCGCCTGTGTCCGCTGAGTTGCCGCGCACGGCCCTGGGGCCGACGCGCGTTGCCCCGGGCAGGCGACCCCTCCCAGGTGTCAGGATCGGGTGCCCGGCGGCCGAGGGATGACAGGCAGTCATCAGGGCGACCCGAAACTGCGAACCGAGGGTCGGTTTGATGCCGCCCAGGGATCGGGTGGCGTGACGGCACCAGCTGGTGACACCTGAGGGGCATCGCCGTGCCGCGGGCGATCGCCGTGCCGCGGATGATCGGGATGCTCCTCGTCCGCAGGCCGGCGACGCGTCAGTGGACACCGCCGCTGGCAAGGACTCTGCCGCTTAACGTACGAGGCGGCTCCCGGAGGAGCCGCCTCGTTGCTGTCCCGGTGAAGGTGTCCACCTTGCGGCGGACCTTCTGCCATCGCGCCAGGATCATCTATCGCGTCGGCTGAACCGACTACCCTAACCCAACCTACCCATGATCCTGATGCTGGGGCAGCGCTCGCTGACTTGCAGCATCCATATCCTAGCGGGCTGGTGTGGATTTGGGAAGGGTTTTGCCAAGGAGTTTGGTGAAAATCCCTTAACCGACGCTGTCCGGGCCGGTTACGCCTCGTCGAGGACCGTGATCGAGGTCATCGCGACCGGCGCGTCGGGCAGATCCCGGCTGTTGCGTGGCGCGCTGGCGATCGCGTCCACGACCTCGAGGCCCCTGGTGACCATGCCGAAGATCGTGTAGCTCTTCGGCAGCCGGCCCGCGTAGTCCGCGTGGCAGATGAAGAACTGGGAGCCGTTCGTGTTCTTGCCGGAGTTGGCCATGGCCAGGGTGCCCCGGTCGTAGTCGCCCTTGAACGGCTCGTCGTCGAACTTGTAGCCCGGCCCGCCCGTGCCGACGCGGCCGGTGTTGAGGGTGGCCTTCTTGCCGAACTCGCCGTCCCCGCCCTGAATCATGAAGCCCGGGATGATGCGATGGAAGATGACGTCGTCGTAGAAGCCGGCCTTGGCGAGCTTCACAAAGTTCGCGGTGGCCTTGGGCGCACCCTCGATGAACAGGTCGGCCTCGATCTGGCCGGCCTCGGTGGCGATGACGACACGGGTCATGGGGAGCTCTCCTCG
>JANOTJ010000537.1:0-2350 GCA_031416295.1 Chloroflexota bacterium | reverse complement strand
TTGCGCGCGGACGGCTATGAGATCGCCACGGCGCGCGATGGTGACGAAGCGCTCCGTCGCCTCAAGAGCGGCTGGCCGGACCTGCTCATCATCGACATGATGATGCCGCGCATGGACGGCCTGACCCTGGCCCGCGAGATCAAGGCCCAGGCGGACCTGCCGATCATCGTCCTGTCGGCGATCGATGCGGGCGACTCCAAGGCGGACCTGCTCGAGGAGGTCGCCGAGGACTACGTGACCAAGCCCTACCACTACCCGGAGCTCCGGGCGCGCATCAATCGGGTCCTCCGACGGCTGGGTGACAAGGTGCCCCGCCAGAGCCTCATCCTCGGTCCCGATCTGACCCTCGACCTGCATCGACGCGAGGCCACGGTCGGCGGCCGGGTGGTGGCCCTCTCGCCGACCGAATCGCGCCTGCTGTATGCCCTTGCCGCCAACCTCGGCCAGGTCGTGGCCACCGAGACGTTGCTCGCCCGCGGCTGGGCCGAGACCGAGGACGCCGACCCGTCGTACGTCTGGGTGACCATGCGCCGACTGCGCCAGAAGATCGAGCTCGATCCCAACCGGCCGCGCCATGTCCAGACGGTTCGTGGCGTGGGCTATCGCCTCATCACGGCCGAGCGCGATGGCTGACGAGGGCGGCGAACCGTCGGATGGCGGGTCCAGCCTCGGATTCCGGACGCGCCTGACACTGGCCTTGATCGCGGCCTCGGTCGTGCCGTTGCTCGTGTTCGGACTCGTCGTCGCCATCGTCGAACTCTCGGTCGGCGGTCTGGCCACAGACTCGCGTCTGGGCAGCGTCCTGTTCTTCGCGGGCGCCGTGGTCGTCCTGGTCGCGGTCTTCATCTCCTTCGGCGTGGCCGACCAGCTGACCGTGCCGCTGCGGCGCATCGCGGCGGCCGTGGACCGCGTCTCAGCGGGGGACCTCCAGACGCCCATCCGGGTCCCGGGTGACGACGAACTGGCCAGGCTTGCTGAAAGCCACAACCGGCTCGCCGCCGACCTCGAGCGTCGGAATCGCGAGCTCGGCCGGATCCTCGCCGCCATCGACGACGTGTCGGCGCGGGATGGCGTGGATCACATCGCGGAGCGCGCCGGCTCCGATGCGGTCCGCGCCTTCGGGCTCATCGATGCCGTGATCCTCCTGGGCGATCCGTCCGACGTCGCGGTCGAGGAGGTCGTGCCCGGCGAGACCCGGCCGTTGCGGGCGGAGCTGCGGGCCGGGGGCGAGGACCTCGGCGTCCTCATCGGCCGGGCCCCGGCGACCCGCCGCTGGGAGCGTGCCGATCAGGACCTCCTGGAACTGTTCGCGAGCGAAATGGCGGCCGCGATCCGCAATGCGCAGCTGTTCGCGACGGTCGAGAGCCAGAACCTGAAACTCCTCGAGCTGGACGCCGCCAAGGATGACTTCCTGCGCGGGGTCAGCCACAACCTCCAGACGCCGCTCACGAGCATCCGGGCCTACGCGGAGCAGCTGGACGAGGCGAACCCCGATCGGCGGCTGGGCATCATCGCCGAGCAGGCCGAGCGCCTCTCACGGATGGTCCGCCAATTGCTGACCGTCACTCGCCTCGAATCCGGCGCCCTCCATCCGCGCAGCGAGGTGGTCTCCCTGGCGACACGGGTACGCAAGGCCTGGGAGGCCCTGGGCGCGAACGAGATCCCGTTCCATCTCGAGGACGATGCCGCCGGCTGGCTCGCGGTCGCGGATCCGGATCAGCTGGACCAGGTCCTCTGGGCGCTCCTCGACAACGCGCTCAAGTACGGAGCCGGCAGCCCCATCCGCGCCACGGTCGCCCATGACGAGGCAGCTCGCCGGTCGCACCTGAGCATCGCGGACGGCGGCCCGGGCATCAGCGCCGACGATCGCGAGCACCTCTTCGAGCGCTTCGTGCGGGGGTCCGGTTCCTCGACCGACGGCGGCAGCGGTCTCGGGCTGTACGTGTCGCGCGAGCTGTGTCGGGCGATGGGCGGCGACCTCATCCTGGAACCGTGGCGAGCCGGCCGCGGCGCCACGTTCACGGTCGGCCTGCCGGGCGAACCAGCGGACGAGGCCTGATCCGCTCGCGACCCTCGCCGTGGTGCGCGATCGCAGCGCATCCGGTTCTTGTTGCGTTCAGGCGGGTTCGGGACGGGCCTCGTTGGACGAGCCGGCCGTGGCGGCACGGGCGGTCCAGATGATCCGGCGTGGGTCGACGACGATCAGGCCGGCCGCGGCGGCTCCGATGATCGGTCCCAGAACGGGGCCCACGCCAAGGATATCGGCGAGGAGAGCCCCGGCATACCAGCCGGTGTAGAACCACAGGATCGCGGCGAAGGTGCGCTTCTTCATGTCTCGCATCGTGCGCGC
>JANOTJ010000536.1:0-1672 GCA_031416295.1 Chloroflexota bacterium | reverse complement strand
CAGGACATTGGTCGCACTGCGCAGGTCCGGATAGGCCTCGACGACCGCGAACAGTGAACGGACCGCCGAGGTCGTCGCATCCGAATGGGCGGCTTGCTCCGGGATCGGGGCGCTGGGCGAGTACGCCGCCCGGGCGCGGGCGACCTCGGTCAGCACGTCGTGCTCGAAGGCGAGAGCGCCACGCACCGCGGCCACGAGGGCCGGCAACTGGTCGTGACGCTGCTTCAGGACGACGTCGATGTTGGCCCACGCCTTGTCGATGCGCTGGCGCAGGCCCACCACCGCGTTGTACGTGGTCACGGCCACGAAACCGACGATGACCACGACGAGCGCGACCGCGAAGAGCGCGGCGATCGATACCGGGGTCACGTTGCGAATCCTCCTGTCAGAGCGACGGCCAGGACCACGGCCGATCCGATGGCCAGGATCGCGCCCAGCAATCCGACGAAGAATCGATACCGGGCGCGCTCGACGGCAGCGCCCGGGATGCCGTAGGCGATGAGCAGCGGGACGTCGGGCCCCGCGACGAGCACCAGCGCCTCGGGGGCGATCGTGAACCGGCGTTCGAAGCGCTCGGCCTCGGCGACGTCGGCCAGCCCGAGGTGCGCGGCCGCCGGATCGAGGTCCGGTTCGCGGACCGGCCGGCCGATGCCGAATCCGGGGATGGCGGCGTTGCCCCAGGCGTCATCGGGGTCGCCCAGGAGCATGCCGGCCTGGCGCGCTTCGGCGATGTTGGCGAGCACCTCCGGGTCATCCGCGGCGACGCCACCCCCGACGTCCACGTCCGCCTCGGTCGGGTCGGTCAGGTCCGCGAAGGGCATCGCCCGGCCCACGATCGTGATCGCGTCACCCGGGCCCAGTCGACGTTCGCGGTAGGTCCGTCGGCCTCGGCCGGTCGGCAGCGGGGACGGCGCTCGGACGGACAGCAGCGCGGCGATGGCCGTGTCGCGATCCAGCTCGCCTGGGGCGATCGCGCTGCCGGTCCGCAGGGCAAGGTCCGGCGGCGCCTCGCCGAAGGGTCCGTGGTGCCCATCGAAGACCAGCGGCGCGTCCCACCGGGCGCCCCGCGGAAAGACCCGGACCGTCCCGCTGGCGTCGCGCAGCGAGAACCCGACCGCGCGCTCCTCTTCGAGGTCGTCAGCGGAGCCCGGGCTGTCGTCGTCCGTCTCGCTGGTCGCGTGGTAGTAGACGCACGTCGCGCTCTGGAAGGGCGAGATGAGGGTGAGTTCGGCGGGCTCGATGGTGCCGCTCAGGCGGACTTCGCCTGCCGCCATCGAGGCGACGATGGACGTGCCCGTGTCGCCGATCCGGGTCGCCATCCGATAGCCCCCGAACCCGCGCCACAGCAGGCCGAGGCCGGCGGCCATGCCGACCAGGGCGAAGACGGCGACCTGCGGAGCAGCGCTGGGATCCATCGCGGTGCATCGTACGGGCGCGGGACCCTCGTCCGTGCATGGTCGTGTGCTAGCCTCGCCACGAGATCCCAGCCGGGACGCCCGTGAGCAGGAGGTGAGGGCATGCGCCTGAGCGATTGGCGCTCCCGGAGGTCTTTGCGGTCGTCGTCTCGTCCGATGAGGTCGCGCACGGGAAGCCGGCCCCCGACGTCTACCTTGAAACGGCTCGACGTCTGGGCGCGGACCCAGGAGCTTGCCTCGTGGTGGAGGACTCGTAC
>JANOTJ010000535.1:0-2147 GCA_031416295.1 Chloroflexota bacterium | reverse complement strand
CGCCGTCATCGGCGGCACCTCCATCATGGGCGGACGGGGCGGCTATTCCGGGACGATCGTGGGCGCCCTGATCCTGACGGTCGTCACGACCCTCCTGACCGTCCTCGAGATGCCCGAGGCCGTCCGCCAGGTCCTCTTCGGAGTGATCATCGTGGCGGTCGCGGCGGCCTACACGCGGGTCAGCGGCGACGCCTGAGGCATGGAGACCGACGCCGGCACTGCCGCGGGACGTGGGCTGGTCACCCGCCACCTCGGGCTGGACCTCGGCGGGACGAACCTGAAGTGGACGGTCGTCGAGCACGCCGCCGACGACTGGCGGGTCCTCGATCGCGGCCAGGAATCAACCCGCCCCGGCGGCCCCGACGCCATCGTCCCGCAACTGGTCGAGACCGGCCGAGCCGGGCTGGATCGCTGGCCGGGGGGCGAGGGCTCGCCCCCGATCATCACAGCCGGCATCGGCGTCCCCGGTCTGTACGACTCCCGGACGGGCGCGACCCGATTCCTCGTGAATATCCCCGGCGCGTGGGACGGCCGGCCGGTGGCCGGTCCAGTCGCGGACGCACTCGGCGTGCCGGTCGCCCTGATCAACGACGCCCGGGCATTCGGCCTCGCGGAGCTCCGGCTGGGAGCGGGTCGCGGCGCGTCGTCGCTGGTCGGCCTGACCCTCGGCACCGGCGTCGGGGGCGTGATCGCCATCGATGGGCGGGTCGTTCAGGGTCACGACGGCACGGCCGGCGAGATCGGCCACCAGACGATCGATCCCGACGGGCCGCCGTGCAACTGCGGCAACCACGGCTGTCTCGAGGCGTTCGCCCGGGCGGACCGGCTCGCCCTAGCCTGCGGGACGACAAGCGTGACCGATGCAGTAGTGGCGGCACGGGCCGGTGACGCGCGTGCGCTCGCCGGGTTCGCCGAGATCGGTCGCTATCTCGGGATCGGCATCGCCAACATGGTCGTCGTCATCTCGCCGGATCGGGTGGTCATCGGTGGCGGCGTGGCAGCCGCGGGCGATCTGTTGCTGGATCCGATCCGCGCCGAACTGGCCCGTCGAGTGCGGACCACGGACCTCGCGGCGGTCGAGATCGTCCAGGCCGAGCTCGGAACGTGGGCGGGGGCGATGGGGGCCGCCGTGCACGGCGCAGAACAGGCGGCGGCTCGTGCGACCAACATGGAGATCGCGCCGCGATGAAGGACATCGCCTACCAGCCACAGTACCGGCGCATCGAGCGGACCCTGCGCGAGCGGATCGCGTCGCTCGCGACGGGCGAGCGGCTCCCGTCGGACGCCGAGCTGTGCGCGGAATTCGGGGTGAGTCGGATGACCGCCCGAAACGCCATGCAGCGTCTGGCCGACGAAGGCCTCGTGGCGCGCGAGCCGGGTCGCGGCAGCTACGTCGCCAAACTGTCCACCCATCGACGGGCCAATCGCCTGATGACGTTCAGTCTGGAGATGCGACGGCGGGGCCTGGTACCGACATCGCGCCTGCTGACGCGCGTGGTTCGCCCGGCGACGCCGGCCGAGTCGATGGAGCTGGGCGTGCCGACCCATCACCCGGTCGTGCATCTTCGTCGCCTGCGCTGTGCCGATGACCGCCCCATGGCGATCGAATCTACCGTCCTGATCGTCGCGGCGGCGCCAGCGGTCCTCGAGGCGGACCTCGAGGGCGGGTCCTTGCACGAGGCGTTGATCGCCAGCGGCTTCACCCTGCGCCGTGGGACGGGCACGATCGGGTCCGAGGCAGCGACCGCGGAGGACGCGCGACTGCTCGGCATCCGGCCCGGCCAGCCCCTGCTCGTGGAGCGTCGGGTCATCGCCGACGCTCACGGCCGCCCCATCGAATCGACCGAATCCCGCTATCCGGGTGATCGCTACGCGCTCGACGTCCAGTTCGACGTGGAGGATCCGTCCGGCCACCCCTGATCAAGAAGGAGGCACAAGCGATGGGCTGGAAGGTCTACCCCATGGACACCGGGTTCTTCAGCACGCTCGGGTCGTACGACTTCGACGCCCGCTGCGAGATCGCGAAAGAACTTGGCTTCGACGCCACGTATCTGACCCTGTGGAGCGAGCCCGCCTGGGCGGACGTCGGGCGACTGCCTGCGGTGCGGGCGACCCACGACCTGGACGTTGCCGGTGTGTATGTCGCG
>JANOTJ010000534.1:0-2378 GCA_031416295.1 Chloroflexota bacterium | reverse complement strand
CGCCGATGATCGCCGCGGCCGCGGGAGCGATGGCCGCCGAGTAGTAGTCGTGGACGACGTACAGGTTGAAGAACACCACGATCGGCGCGGCATAGGCGATCCCGACCCAGGCCCAGAATCGCCATTCGCCGCGCCGGATGGCGACCACGGCGGTGATCGCCACCGCGAAGGGCAGCAGGTACAGCGCGGTCAGGACCGTCGACGGCCGCAGCGCGCGCTCCCAGTCCGCGAGGTCCAGGCGCTGCTCGAGCGTGCCGAAGTTCCAGGAGAACAGCGCTGAGCTGGTCAGCCATGCGGTGGCATCCGAGGCTGCCTTGATGGCGTCCGCGTGTCGGGTCCAGAGCAACCCCACGGCCAATGGCACGGCCACCAGGCCCCACGCCGGGATGGATCGCCAGCCGCGCGCGCCGTCGGAGGCGCCGTCGGCGTCCGAGGCGACGTCGCGCGTGCCCCGCGCCAGGCCGAGCAGCGCGAAGGGCACGATCCAGGAGACCGCACTGGTGACCTTCACGAGCATGGCGACCGATCCAAGGATCGCCGCCAGCGCCCACCAGCGCCGACCGCCGCGCTCGCGCCAGTGCAGCCCGGCGAGGGCGAACCCGAGCGAGGCCGCGACGGCCAGGTACTCGATCATGGAGGTCCGGCTCCAGACCATGCCGAGCGGCGTGAACAGGAACACGACCAGGGCCGCGCTCGCGCCCAGACGCCCGATCCGTGGCCGCAGGAGCAGGTACAGCAGGACCGCCGAGAGGGCGAACCAGGCGAGGCTGGAGCCGCGCAGTGCCACGGTCTCGCCCACGCCCGCATCCATGAGCAGCGCCGCCCCGGCCTGGAACAGCGGGAACTCGAAGGGGACCTCCCATGGCGGGCCGAGTACGGGCATCTGCGGGTGGAACAGGTCGATGCCGTCGGTATGGAAGATGCGCGCGGTCCAGGCCGTCTGGGTCTGGCGGAACTCATGGCGCTCGAGGAGCGGCAGGGTCAGCGTCGGCAGCCGGATGAGCACGGCCACGAGTACGAGGGCCGCCGGGATGGCGCGGACGACTCGGTCGGTCACGTCGCGGACGACTCGGTCGGTCACGTCGCGAAGGGTACCTGTCCTACCATCCTCGCCATGCTCACCAATGGCGACCTCGCCCGCGTCTTCCACGATATCGGCGACATGCTCGAGATCAAGGGCGAGCTCGTGTTCAAGACCGTCGCCTACCATCGCGCCGCCGACACGATCGGGCGCTCGCCGATCGACCTCGTTGCGGCGTACCAGGCGGGCACGCCGCCGCGGATCCCGGGCGTGGGGCCGGCGATCAGCGACAAGATCGCCGAGCTCGCCGCGACTGGCCGCCTGGCCTTCTACGACCGGCTCGCGGCCGAGGTCCCACCAGGGCTCGTGGACCTGCTGCGGCTGCCGGGGCTCGGCCCAAAGACGGTCCGGGTCATCCACGCGGAGCTTGGCATCGATTCGATGGAGGACCTGCGCCAGGCCGCGGAAGCGGGCACGCTGCGGACCATCAAGGGCCTCTCGGCCAAGACCGAGCAGCTCATCATCGAGGGCATCGCGCGCTTGGAGTCCCGACCGCAGCGCCTCCTGCTGCACCAGGCCCGCGACCACATCGAGGGCATGATGGCGGCCCTCGCCGGCACGCCGGGGCTCGCCTGGGTCGAGCCGGCCGGCTCATTCCGACGCCGGCGCGAGTCGATCGGGGACCTGGACCTCCTGGCCGAGACGACCGATGGCCCGGCTCTCATCGAGCGGTTCACGACGCTCGGCGTCGTCGATCACGTCGTCAATCGCGGCGGCTACAAGGCGGCCGTCGGGCTGCTGCGCGGCCCCCAGGTGGACCTGATGGTCGTGCGCCCCGGTGAGGCCGGCACGTACCGGATCCACTTCACGGGCTCCAAGGAGCACAACGTCCGGCTGCGCGAGCGCGCCCGTGACCAGGGCTGGAGCCTGTCCGAGAAGGGCTTCCTGCGCATCGACGAGGAAGGCCAGCCGCTGACCGGTGACGACGCCGAGCTGCGCACGTTCGGCACGGAGGCAGAGGCGTACGCCTTCCTCGGCCTGCCCTTCATCGAGCCCGAGCTACGCGAGGACCGTGGTGAGATCGAGGCGGCGCTGGCCGGCACCCTGCCGAACCTCATCACCCTGGGCGACCTGCGCGGCGACCTGCACAGCCACTCCGACTGGTCGGACGGCGTCCACTCGATCGAGGTCATGGCCGAGGCTGCCCGACGCCGCGGCCACGCCTACCAGGTCCTGACCGACCACTCACAGAGTCTGGCCATCGCCCGTGGCCTGACACCGGACCGGGTCGAGGAACAGCGCGCGATCATCGCCGCGCTCAACGCCCGCTTTGCGGCGGAGGAGGCCGCCGGCACCG
>JANOTJ010000533.1:0-4339 GCA_031416295.1 Chloroflexota bacterium | reverse complement strand
CGTGCTCGCTCTACGAAGATCGATGGACCTTGATGACGGTATGCGTCGATGATTAACGCCATATCAACGTCCCATCGCCAAGACTGGAGGTTCGCATGTCCAACCTGGTCGATATCGGTGATGTCTCGTCGCTCGATGTCTTTGGCGATACCGTCAAGGCACGGGTCGTGACGGGCTCGAATGCCAGTCTCGCCGTCGTGGAGTTGGCGTCCGGCGCGCTCGTCCCGGAGCATCGACACGAGCACGAGCAGCTCGGGATCTGCCTCGAGGGCAGCATCACGTTCACCGTCGGCGACGAGACCCGCGAACTCGGCCCGGGCGGTACGTGGCGGATCCCTTCGGACCTGCCGCACCGCGCAGTGGCAGGCCCGGACGGGGCCGTCGTGATCGACATCTTCTCGCCGGTCCGCGCCGACTGGGCGGCACTTCCCCGGTCCATGCCGGGGCCGGCGCGCTGGCCCCGAAGCCGGCCCTGATCCGCCTGGGCTCCTAGCCGATCCAGTCCACCCACTGCTCGCTGCGCGACCGGCCCATCGCACGCAGGTAGACATCGATCTTGCCGTAGACGATGACGAGTGCCTCGATCCAGGTGTGGACCAGTTCGCCCATGGACAGTACGTAGCCGTCGCCGTGGTCGATGCGTCGCTCGCGGAACTCGGCGTCCGACAGCGCGCCGATGGCCGCCTCGAACTCGGCATCGAGCGCCTGGAACCTGGCGCGCATGCGCTCGACGCCGCCGGGCCCGGTAGCTGGGACATCCGCAGGACCCCAGGCCATCTCACCGGTGCGGAACCCGCCGATGTAGGCACGCTCCGTGGCCGCGAGATCCGCGAGGACCTCGCCGAGCGTCGGATTGCCGGTGACCGCGAACCCGAGGTCGTCGTCGCCCAGGGTCGCGAGCAGGTCTGTCCGGAGCGTGGCGGTCAGGCGAAGCAGACCGATCGCGGCGGCCGGTGTCGTGGGCATCCTCGGAGCCGCCGGCGACCGTCCGTCAGCCGCGCGCCGTGGACTTCGCCCGGTCCTTGATCACCTGGCCCGCGGCGAGTTTGCCGGGCGCGCCCATCACGCAGCCACCCGGGTGCGTTCCGGAGCCACACTGGTAGTAGCCATCGATCGGGGTGCGGTACTGGCTCCAGCCCGGAGCGGGTCGGAACAGGAACATCTGCGGGGCCAGGAACTCGCCGGCGAAGATGTTGCCCTCGGACAGGCCCACGGTCCGCTCGATGTGCAGCGGGGTGACCACTTCGCGCTGGAGGACGAGGTCGCCGAAGCCCGGGAAGAACGACTCGAGCGTCCGCTGGACCGTGTCGCCGAGGCTCTCCTTCTCCGTGTCCCAGTCGCTCTCACGGAGCTTGTAGGGCGTGTACTGGATGAAGCACGACATCACGTGCTTGCCGGGAGGAGCCATGTCCGGATCGATCGTGGACTGGATGGCCATGTCGATGTATGGCCGCGACGAATACCAGCCGTACTTCGCCTCGTCGAAGGCGCGCTCGAGGTAATCCATGGACGGGCCGATGTTGGTGAAGCCGCGGAAGTGGTCGGCCTTTGGCCCGAGCGCCGGAAAATTCGGCAGGCCGTCCAGGGCGAAGTTGACCTTGGAGCTCGTCCCCTGGAACCGGAAGCGCTGGATGTTCTCGACGAGATCGTCGGGCAGCTCACGCGGCTCCACGAGCTCCAGGAACGTGCGCCGCGGATCGAGGGCCGAGACGACGATATCGGCGTGGAACTCCGTCCCGTCGTCCAGCGCGACCCCGGTCGCCCGGCCGTCCCTGGTGATCACCGACGTGACCGGCGACTCCAGACGGATCTCCGCCCCGAACGACTCGGCAGCGCGGGCAAGGACCTGGGTGAAGCCGCCGTTGCCGCCCTTGTGGAAGGCCCACGCGCCGAACTCGCCGTCATGTTCGCCGAGCGAGTGGTACAGGAGCACGAGACCGGACCCTTGCGAGCGCGGCCCGACCTTGGTCCCGATGATGCTGGACGAGGCGAGATAGCCCTTGATCAGGTCCGACTCGAAGTAGTCGTCGAGGAAGTCCGCCGCGCTGCCCGTGAGCAGCCGGATCGCGTTGTGGAGGACCCGCTTGTCCATCTTCTTGAAGCGCGAGCCAAGGCGAGCCAGGGCGAAGAGCTCTTCGGGATCGTCGCTGAAGATGTCCGGCGGAACCTGGTCCAGGAGCGGCTTGATGGCCTGGCAGACCATCTCCACGTCATGGCTGTACTGGTCGTAGGCATCGGCGTCGTGCTTCGAGTGCCGCGCGATCTCCTTGAGATTCTGGCCGTGATCCTGGGTGAACAGCAGGTAGTCGCCGTCCTCGGCCGGCGCGAAGGTCGTGGCCATCAGCAGCGGCATGAAGCCGTGTCTGGTCAGCTCGAGTTCGTGGATGATGTCCGGGCGGAGCAGGCTCAGGGCGTACGAGAACGTGGTGAAGTGGAAGCCCGGGCGCAGCTCTTCGGTGATCGCTGCCCCGCCGACGAGGTGGCGGCGCTCCAGGATCAGCGTGCGCAGACCGGACTTCGCGAGGTAGGCGCCGTTGACCAGCCCGTTGTGGCCGCCGCCGATGACGATGGCGTCGTAGGTGCGGTCGGCGCGCGTGCTCGCCTTCGGGCTCGTCGTCGCCGTCGACGGCTTGGCCGGCTTCGATGGCTTCGATGGCTTGGCCGGCTTCGATGGCTTGGCGGCGCGGGAGGACGTCTTCGGGGCGGTCATCGTCATGTCAGGCCGTCTTTCGCGCTGGGTTGTAGAGCGGCAGCCGTGCGACGTGCGCGGCGACCTGCTCGTAGTGGTGATCGACCGTGAACTCGAGATGCACCTTGGTGCCGAGCGCCGCGAGGTCCGGGCGGACCCGCGCGAGCGCGATGTGGCGCTGGAGCATCGGCGAGTACATGAAGCTCGTGGCGTAACCGACGCGCTGGTAGTCGTCGTCGTAGAGCATCCAGTCCTCGACGATGGGCGTGTGGTCCTTGGGTGGGATCAACCCTGCCTCGTTGTACACCCGATCGTAGTCCTGCCAGTCCACGATGAGCCCGCGCATCAGCCAGCGCGACGTCTTGTCGGCGATCTCACGCTCGAGCGCCCTGCGCCCGATGAACGCCCGGTCGTCACCTCTGAGGTCCTTGAACATCCAGCTCCATCCGAGCTCGATGGGCGTCGAGCGGTGGGCGTCGTTCCAGGCGAAGCGGCTGGAGTCGAAGTCGGCGTCCAGGAGCAGGAGCCCGGCCTCGATACGCAGCATGTACAGCGCGGCGAGGCCGAAGGGCAGGACGCCGTGGCCCTCCATGCTGTCCCACAGGGTGTCCCAGACATGAACCGCATCCGGGCTGTCGATCCAGACCTCGTATCCGAGGTCGCCGCTGTAGCCCGTCCGGCTGACGGTCACACCGGCCCCACCGATCTCGCCCCTGGCGACGCCGAAGTACGGGATCTGCTCCATCTGGGGGACGAGCCTGGCGAGCAGGGCCCGCGAGCGAGGTCCCTGGAGAGCCAGCGTGCCGATGTCGTGACTGACTTCCTCGATGGTCACCTGGTGGCGTCCGATGCGGTCCGCGAAGTAGGCGAAGTTCGGTTCGGCGCTCGTCAGCAGATACTCGTTCTTCGCGGTGTGCAGGATGACTCCGTCCTCGATAACGAAGCCGCCGTCGTCCAGCCAGCAGGTGTACTGCGCCTGTCCGGGCCCGCACTGGCGGATGTCGCGGGCAAGGACGCCGCCAAGGAACGCGTCGGCGCCCGTGCCCCGGATCCAGTACTTGTACAGGGGGCTGGAGTCGAACAACCCGGCCGCGTTGCGGACCGCGAAATACTCCATCTTGTCCGACATCTGGTAGCGGTCGGCGGCGAGATGGCCGGACCAGTGGCTCCAGAGCTGCGTCTCGTTGAGCGCGCTCGTTCGCTCATGGAACGGGGTCGTGCGGATCATGCCGTTGGCCCTCTCCTGTCCGTTTCGGGGTAGCCGCGATGCTAGCCGCTGTTGGACGCGTGCGCAATATCGTCCTACCCTGCGCTCCATGAAGCGGATGTCGCCCGGGCAGCGTCGCGAGGCGATCGTGGAGGCTGCCCTGTCCGTGGCCGTGTCCAAGGGCCTCGCATCCACGACAGTGCGCGACGTGGCGGCGGTCATGGGCACCTCGTCGGGGCTCATCCACCACTACTTCGACTCGATGGACGACGTGCTCGCCGCCGCATTCGAGCGGATGGCGCGGCAGGACCTCGAGGCCTCCGCTCGTCAGATGTCGTCGGCTGCGTCCCCGGCCGCCGCGCTGCGGGCGTTCTTTACCAGCTACACCCCGGCCGACAAGGACTGGGCGTTCCAGCTGTGGCTCGATGCCTGGGCCGAGGCGG
>JANOTJ010000532.1:0-5491 GCA_031416295.1 Chloroflexota bacterium | reverse complement strand
GCGTAGGGCCAGACCGACCAATCTGACGGCCATTGGCCCCCTCCCCAGGGGGCCGAATGACACCGGGGAGCCGTGACCTCTCCGGGTGCGAGCCCTCCGCATGGCTGCGAGTCCGGCCCGGCCGAGGTGCCGCCCGGTCGCTCGGCTATAGTGGCGGTGGCGCCCCGGCGGGAGTAGCTCAGTTGGCAGAGCGGCAGCCTTCCAAGTCTCCCTTTGTCGGGCGCTGTGCTCTGAACTCAGGATCCCCGCATGAATCGGTCCGATTCGGTGCCAATTAGGCGCTCTGGCCCACAGCGCGAAAACTACCCTTCAGCGCATGATTTTCTTGCCATCCGAACAAGGCTATCCCAGTGCGCCACGACGCTCCGTTCCTGCCTGATCCACCGAGCCGCTTTCAGCTGCTGGGAATGGCTCCTCGGGGCCCGGCCAGTCGGGCGGCAGTCCAAAGAACGTCGACGGGATGGGCGACCAGCCAGCCGAGACCACGCCGGACCCAGGATCCACGACTCGCGAGGACCACGATAGCTCGACCGTGAGCGGCCGCGCCGCCCAGGGATTCAGCCAGGTAACGGGCTCGACGGATCGGAGGGTTGATGGCGCGAGGTTGATTCGCCGACTCGAACGGCGGCGCGTCGGGTGGGATGTCACTCACCCGGGCCGCCCGGACGGGGACCGACCAGGTCCCGATGCCGATCTCGCGGGCTCGGCCGTGGCCGTTGCGATACCCGGTGTCACGACCGCGGCCAAGCGACGGTTCAGCTTTGGCTCCTCCGACAGGCGGAGCCTTCGAGAAGCGAATCGATGACCGACCCATGCCTCGGCTATGACACCTCGCGAGCGTGCCCCGCGGGACGGCCTGACTGAGCGGAAACGATGACGCCCAGCGCCGCGATCCAGATGAGGAAGACGAGGAGCGGAACAATGGCGAGGAGGATCGACGCCAGGCTCAGCACGGCAACGACCACGCTCGCCGGGCGTAGCCACCGCGGAACGCCCGGATCGCCGCGCACCGCTCGGGCGACTGCCAGCGCCATGACTGCCGCACCGAGCATCGCACCAGCCATCAGGACGTACGCCGTGTGGACGAACACCATCGCGAGGTTCGGATCCACCGTGAACGAGGGCGCGACCGAAGACGTGCCGGCGATCGTCGTCTGGGCGACCACCGACACGAAATACAGCGCCGCGAACAGGCCCGCGCCCATCGAGACCAGCGAGCCGGTGGACCCAGCAGCTTGAGGGAGCCGCTCGCGTAGCCGGCCGACGAACCACACGAACGCGATCAGTCCGGCCATCGCCGTCGGCTCCGCGAGAAGGGTCAGCATCGAGCGCCCCCTGTCCGCATAGAACGCCGCGATGGACACCGGCGCGTCGGGACCGTTGATGAAGACACCCTGCGCGAAGACGACGAGCGGCCCTACTCCCAGCAGGACCGCCGCCACCACGCCGAGGCCCGCGGTACCCCAGTCGCGCCGTTCAAGCGTCGTCCGATGACCTGGAACCGCGATCTCCGCCACCTCAGTGCTCCTCATGTTTTGATGCAGGATACGGGCACGCTGTGGGCGGCGACGAGCCCGCGCATCGCGACGCAGTGGGCGGCGACGAGCCCGCACAGCGCGACGCAGTGGCGACCGTGACGTGGCGCCGCGCTGCTAAATCCCCGGATCCTGCCTCCTTGCCGGTCGGCGGAGTATGAGCTGGGCATTGTGGAATAGATAGGGGGTCGATCCGCGCGGCGAGCGTCGCCGAGTCGAGACTGCGCCGCGCTGCGTCCGCCGTCTCGGCGAGGCCCGACCCGTCGATGCGATCAGCGCGGCCGAGTTGCGGGCCTGGCTCCTCTCCATTTGTCAGCCCGGAAGCGACGATCCAAAGAGCGGAGCCGGTAGCACGACCAGGGGCGACCGGCGCGCGTTCACTCGGGGTGAGCGTGGCCCGTCCAGCGGTCGCGAGGCCCCCACCAGGGGCGCAGGGGCGGCAGGTCGGACAGCCCGGGATCGTCGGGTGGAGAGGACTCGCCGTCGTCGCCGTCCCAGCGGCGACGGTACTGGTCGGGAATGTCGCCCCAGCCCCAGTACGGAAGCGGTCCGGTCGGCACGATCCCGAGCGTCTCGAGCGGGTCGACGCGTTCGGTGCCCACCGCACACAGGTGCGTCCAGTCGTCGCCGAAGTCGAAGACGTACACGAACTGCTCCCCAAGCTGGAGCCGGCCAAGCTTGGTCCGGCGATCGTCGGCCACAGGAGCGTCCGCGTCCCAGTCCTCGTAGGGTGTCGTCAGTCGCGTCCCGTCCGCCAGGCTGAAGTCGTGGAGATGCGCCCGGTCCCAGCGCGCGAAGGCATCGTCGATGGCACGCGCCAGCTGGGCGAACGTATGGGTGCGAGCGGCGGCGAAGATCCGGCCCGGTCGGGGCCAGAAGTGCTCACCGTGGCCCTCCACCAGATCCACCCGGATCGACAGCCATGTACGCGCCATGAACTCTTGACCTCCTAGCCCCTTCTGGAACGGTGTGAAGGCCTCCAAGACTGCGGGGGAGCAGCTCGTTCCGGCACTCGCCACAGGCGCCCTCGCGCCGCCTCATCGAGAAGACGACGATCGCCGACGCCCCGCGTTGCTTCCGAGCGGCTACGTGACGACCACGACCACACGCTACTACGGGACTCACCCGGCGACACGCTGTCTCATGTCGCCGTCTCGGCCAGCGCTGTCTCGATCAGGTCCCGGACTCGACGGCTTCGAGACCGTGCTGCAGCCCGAACTCGGGCGGCGGTCGTCAGTCCGCGCTCCATCGCCTGGCGCGTGGCAAACACCACCTGCTCAGGGGCTGTGCCAGCCTCGGCGACGTCGACGATCGTCCGAGCCGGCGCCGTGAGGCGGACCCCGTCGGGCGTGAGGAGGTCGGTGACCTCAAGGGACCGGATCGTCGTGTGGATCGATACGCCGGGCGTTCGACTGAGCTTTCGGCGGGCGCGCGGGACCGTCAGATGGATCGAGTCCGGGATGATATCGGAGAGGCCGAGAGCCTCGAGCGCCGACTCGTGCGAGATCGCGGCGTCTGGCGCCAGCCGGAGCCAAGCGGCGATGAGTTCCTCCCGCGGGGAGGAGGGATAGTCGCTGAGGCGATATAGTCCCCTGGCGACACGCACAAACCGCCCCTGCTTGGCGTGATACGAGACCAGCGGCCAGCTGTAGCCTGCCGTTCGAGCCTGAGCTGCGGTGAAGTAGCCCGCCTGTTCGCTGGCCGTCGCGAAGAGGGCCTCCGAGTCGGGCTTGGCTGCCTGGACTGTGTCGTTCATTCCTTCAATACTACTTAAGGTTCGAACGACACAGCTCGCTCCGCTTGCATACTGCGAAGTCCATCGCAAATGATGGCGTTTGCAGCATCGTCGGGACGGCATCGAGGGCGATAGGCTTGCCCGATGACCAGCGATCCGCCGACGATCGACCTGGCGCTTGCGACATTCCTTGCCGAAGCGCCTGAACCTACTGGCGGCTGCCGCTGTCCTGACTGCAATTCCTCCCCGGAACGCTCGCTGCGAATGCCATCGATTCTGATGGTGTTCTCAGCATACGCACGTCTGATATACTGCGATATCGCTCAAAAACGAGGTATCTTGCAGTAGTGACACGCCCGTCCACGATCAGCCGGCTCAGCGCCATCGCTGCAGATCAATGGGGGCTGGTGACGCGCCGCCAAGCCGAACGCGCCGGCGTTCCGCGAGCGACCTTCGACCGCCTGACCAGCGACGAAGGCCTTATAGAGCGGGTTGCCCACGGCGTCTACCGCCTGACAATGGCACCCTCTCCCGACCACGTCCAGCTCCGAGCGGCCTGGCTGCAGCTTGCGCCCGACGTGCCGGCCTGGGAGCGGACGCCCGATCAGGGTGTCGTGTCCCATCGGTCCGCCGCCGCCCTCTACGGAATCGGCGAACTGGCTGCCGATCGTCACGACTTCACCTTTCCGATGAGGAAACAGTCGCGGCGTGCAGACGTCCGCCTTCATCACCGGCAGCTGAGGACGGGCGAGTGGATCCTGCTTCGTGGTCTGCTCGTCACGCGACCAGCCCGCATCGCCAGCGACCTCCTGCGAGAGAACGAGGACCCGGAGGCGGTTGCGCAGCTCACGGCGGATGCGATCCGCGCTCTGTACGACTATCCGCGGACCTTTGCCGAGGCGCTCGCGCCGCACGCTGCGAGATTTGGCCTCAGGCGTGGCGACGGTCTTGCCCTCGTGCGCTGGCTGCTCGACCTCGTCGGCGATCCCGATACATCCCGGTGGATGACCGAGGCCCGCAACAGCATCCAACAGGTTGAGCGCGAACAGCGAACGACAGAACCTGTCACGACGAGTCATCGATGAACGAGGGTCGCGCGTATCCGAGCCCGCAGGCGTTCCGCCAGGCATTGACCGACAAGCTCAGGGAAGCCGCGAAGAGCAGCCCCTGGACGCTGTCGCAACTCCAGCGCCAAATGGCCTATGACCGCCTCCTTGAGCGGCTCTACGTCGTCGGCGACGGATGGGTGGTCAAAGGCGCGACCGCGCTGCTCGCCCGAGGGATCGGCGTTCGCGGCACGATCGATGTTGACATCTACCGAGAGCGGGCCCGCGAGCTGGCGGAGGCGGATCTGCGCGAGGCTGCGTCTCGAGACATCGGCGACTGGTTCACATTCGAGCTCGGGCCGGGTCGCGCTGTCGCCACGGACGCCGCGGTCCGGGTTCCGGTGATCGCCTACGTTGGGACGGCCAGCTGGGCCGCGTTCCACGTCGATCTGGTCGGATCAGATCTGAGGATGACCGGGGAACCCGAACATGTGCCGCCCCTTGCTCGCGTGCTCATGCCAGATATCGAGCAGCACGGGTACCGAGCCTATCCGCTCGTCGATCACATCGCCGACAAGATCAGCGCGACCGTCCAGCGATATGGCGACCAGGAGCGGCCATCCACTCGCTTCAAAGACCTGGTCGATCTCGTCGCGATCATCACCGAGGTGTCGGTGGCCGCCGATCTACAGATGGCCGCGCTGGCGTCCGAGACGCGCCGCCGCGGCATGCGGATGCCGGCGAGCTTCGACGTCCCCGACCGGGGACTCTGGGAGCGGGGATACGTCGCCGAGGCAAGGCGATCGCTTCTGCTGATCGCGCCGACCCTCGCCGAGGCCCTCGCCGTAGTCCGTCCGTTCGTCGATCCGCTGCTTGCCGGGGCGGCCGTTGGGCGGTGGGACCCGACGCTCGGCCGTTGGACTGCGTGACTGGCCCCTGATCCTCAGAAAACGACGTCGAACTCGCGGTTCTTGGCGTCGACGTCGAAGGCCTCCGGATCGAATTCGCCGCCAACCCACTCGAGCATGGCGTCATGGTCAGAGTGCTTCGGATACGCGATCGCCTCCAGGAAGTCGACGTACCCATCAGGGCCGCCGACGTCTTCCGGCGGACAGGCGCGAGCGCCCGCCAGGACGCGCGGATAACGAATCCGCGGCTCAGGCGGCCGGATGTGC
>JANOTJ010000531.1:0-2682 GCA_031416295.1 Chloroflexota bacterium | reverse complement strand
CGCGATCGAGATACCGGCCAGCGTGCCGAGCATCGCCGCGCGCGGTGTGAATCGGCGGATGGTCGGGCCCACGAACGCGCCGATGAGGACGATCACGCCGACGATGAACGCCCAGGCGAGGCCGGCCATCCAGGCCTCCAGCGGCGTGCCGCCGCGCAGGACGATCGGCAGCATGATCACGAAGGTGACGAAGAAGTAGTGCGGCACGCTCGGCCCATACGGCATGGCCGTGACGTCGTCGCGACCGGTCTGGCGAGCCAGCCGGTAGGCAAGGTACGCATAGAACAAGTTGCCGAGGGGCAGCGCGATCGCCAGCGCCGGCAGGATCCGGCCGAAGACCGTTTCGTTCGGCAGGCCGACGACGAAGAGCGCCAGCCCGGACAGGACGAGAACGTTGAGCAGCACGTTCGTTCCGAGCCCGAAGAACGCGTTCCAGTCGCCGGGTACCCACAGCCTGGGCTTCGATGTGCCTGTCATGGTCGTCACGTTGATGCAACCTCCCTCTGTGGCGGACCCCTCCGGCCCGCGTACGTCCCCACCATCACTCCTGTCGTGCAGGGTCGCTATCTGCGGATAGGCATCACGCCCCGCTCGCGGCCGCAGCGGCGGCGGCATCCGGGTACACGCTCCCGAGGGCCTCCAGGAACGCGGACGAATCGCCCACCCAGCCGAAGATGCCGCCCTGCGCCTTGATCATCTCCAGCGCCACCCGCTGGAACTCGGGGAAGTACGAGCCGACGGCGTCCGACAGGACAAGCGCGTCGTAGCCGCGGTCATTGGCTTCGCGGACGCTCGTCTGGACACAGACCTCCGTCGTCACCCCACAGACGATCAGATAGCGGATCCCGCGCGTCTTGAGGATCGTGTCCATGTCGGTCGCGTAGAAGGCGCCCTTGCCGGGTTTGTCGACGATCGGCTCGCCATCGATCGGGTAGACCTCCTCCACGATGTCGTGACCGAATTCTCCTCGGACGAGGAGCCGCCCCATCGGACCGGGATCGCCGATATGGAGAGACGGCTGGCCGCGCTCGTACTTGGCGACCGGCAGGTCGGACAGGTCCGAGCGGTGACCCTCGCGGGTGTGGATGACGAAGATCCCCGCCGCCCGACAGGCCTTGAGCACCCTCGCCGCGGGTGGAAGCGCCTTGAGCAGGAACGACGTGTCGTTGCCGAGCGACTCGCCGAACCCGCCCGGATAGACGAAGTCGCGCTGGAAATCGATCATCACCAGTGCCGTCTTTTGTGGATCGAACGAGAACTCATACGGTTCCGCCCTGGTCGAGATCATGTTCCTCGCCTCCTTCATCGCTGCTGTGGGTGCCCTTCGTCCGGGACGATCCTTGTGCCCGTCTCCCCGGCGATGGCGCGCTCGAGTGACGCCGGGGTGGTGATGAGGACCTCCTGCCCGCCATGCTCGAGGAAGCGGATGGCCGCCTCGATCTTGGGGCCCATCGATCCCTTCGGGAACTCGCCATCCGCCAGGTAGCGGGCGGCCTCCGTCGCGGTGATCCGATCGAGCCAACGCTCATCGGGCTGTCGAAAGTGGACGGCGACCTGCTCGACGCCCGTCGAAAGGACGAGGAGCGGGACGCCCAGGCTCGCCGCCAGGAGCGCCGACGCACGGTCCTTGTCGATGACCGCCTCCACGCCGCGATACTGGCCCGGCGCCGTCTCCACGACGGCGACCCCGCCGCCACCGACACCGATGACGACGAACCCGGCATCGACGAGCGCCTTGATCTGCGCGCCCTCCACGATCCGGATCGGCTCCGGCGAGGCGACGACCCGGCGATAGCCGCGCCCCGCGTCCTCGATCATCGTCCAGCCGTTCCGTACCGTCCGTTCGTCCGCCTGCTCGCGCGTGTAGAACGGTCCGATCGGCTTCGTCGGGGCACGGAACGCCGGGTCGGCTTCGTCCACGACCACGTGGGTGAGGACGCACACCACGAGGTCCGGCAACCCTCGTGCTGCAAGCTCGTTGAGGAGCGCCTGGCCCAGGATGTGGCCGATCCCGCCCTGCGAGTCGGCGACCGACATCTCCAGGCTCAGACGCGGCACCGGTGCATCCTCCGGCACGAGTTCCGATCGGAGCAGGATGAAGCCGACCTGAGGGCCGTTCCCGTGGGTCACGACGACGCCCCAACCCGTGGCGACGAGAGCGGCGATGTGCTGCGCGGTCTCGCGCGCGTTCTCGTACTGCTCGGCGATCGTGCCGCGCTGGCCGTCCAGGATGAGGGCATTTCCCCCGATGGCGACCACGGCCCGTCGATCCACGGCTAGGCCTCCGATCCCGAGGCCGCGCTGAGCACGCCCGCGCCGGCTCCTGCCCCGAGTCGCCCGGCAAGGTCGGTGAGCGCTGCCATGAAGCAGGCGATCGGCGCCCGGGCGATCCCCGCGCCGATCTGCCCGATCCCCGCCTGCCGATGGGCGATCCCGGTATTGATGACCGGCGCGATCCCGGAGTCGACGACGCGGCGAGCATCGATCCCGGTCGGCGTCCCGACGAAGCCGAGCGGCGGCAGCTGGTACGAGGGGTTGCGCGCCAGCGTGATGCGGCCCATGAGGCGCGTGAACTCGAGCGCATCGGCGGGGCTTCCGCCGACGAACCGGACGATCGCCGGTGCGGCGGCCATCGCGAACCCACCGATGCCGAACGTCTCGGTGATCGCGCTGTCGCCCAGA
>JANOTJ010000530.1:0-2833 GCA_031416295.1 Chloroflexota bacterium | reverse complement strand
CGAGGTAGGTCGCGTCGTAGGCCACGGTGTACTTCGTGCCGAGCTTGAAGATGTTGCCGACCTCGATGCCGTTGCGCAGCACCACCGGCCCGGCGCACTCGGGGCACGGATCGCCGTGGCGCGCATTCGTGATGTCGGCGGTCACGTCCGCCGAATAGTCGCGACCCACGTTCACGTTGCGGGCGTGGTAGCCGACGCGATTGGCGCCGGCCACCAGGTTTGGTGATCGCGCCACCAGGTCATCGACGACGACCGTCGTGTCGTGGGCGCCGATCGGCGAGCCGTAGCCGGGCTCCATGCCGGCGGCCTTGATCTCCTCGACGGTCGCGGGGCGCATCCCCCCGACGGCCTTGACCGCGTTGACGAGCTTCGTCTCGTTGACCTCGTGATCGCCGCGGACGATGGCCGTGATGAGCCGGCCGTCGCCGGTCGTGAAGAAGGCCGCCTTGGCCGTCCGTTCCGGGCCGATCCCGAGGAACGCGGCAAGCGTCGCGATCGTCGTCGTGCCGGGCGTCTCGACCTCCCCCAGGGGCAGGGCGTCCTCCGCCGGCGGGTCCGCCCTGGGAACCACGGCGACCTGGCGGTTGGCCGCGTAGCCACACGACTCGCACAGGACCAGGACGTCCTCCCCGGCCTCGTTGAGGACCATGAATTCGTGGGCCTGGCTGCCACCCATCATCCCGACGTCGGAACTGACCGCGATGGAGTGCAAGCCCAGGCGCTCGAAGGTCCGGACGTAGGCGCCGTGCTGGGCCCAGTAGCTCGTGTCCAGACCAGCCTCATCTCGATCGCAGCTGTAGGCGTCCTTCATGACGAACTCGCGGACGCGGATCAGCCCGCCGCGGGCACGCGGCTCGTCCCGCCACTTGGTCTGGAAGTGGTAGACCTGCATGGGCAGCTGGCGGTAGGAGCGGACCACATCGGCGAGCAGCCCGCCGACGACCTCCTCGTGGGTCATGGCCAGGACCATGTCCCGGCCGTTGCGGTCCTTGAAGCGTCCGAGCTCGGGTCCGATCGCGTCGTAGCGCCCGCTGGCCCGCCACACGTCCGCCGGGTGGACGACCGGCATCTCCATCTCCTGGCCGCCGATCCGGTCCTGCTCCTCGCGGATGACCTGCTCGACGCGGTCGCTGACCCGCTTGCCGAGCGGCAGCAGCGAGTAGATCCCGGAACCCAGCTGGCGCAGGTAGCCCGCGCGCAGCAAGAGTCGATGCGACGGCATCTCGGCATCGGCCGGATCGTCGCGGAGCGTGGCGAAGAAGAGCTGGGAGAGTCGCATGGCCGGGCAAGGATAGCGGCGCCGGGCGACGTCCGCGCCAGGCCGCCGCGTCCGGGATCGCCGGCAGGCGGCCGCGCCAGGCCGCCGTGTGGCCGCCGCGCCAGGCGTCCGCGTCCGGGCTCGCCCGGGCCTCAGGTGGTCGCGAGGTCCGTGCCGGCCATCGCCCTGGATTCCCCGAGCTCCAGCCAGCGCAGGGCGTAGGCCACGCGGACCGGCCCAGGATCGGCGTCGTCGCGCAGGTCCGGGACAAGGTGGAACGCCTCCCGACCGTACGAGCCGGCGAGCGCCGCGCGGGTCCGGAGCGGGGCCAGGTGGCGGCGAACAAGCTCCACGTCCCGATTGAACGCGACACTCGACCAGCGGTCGGGGCGACGCGACGTATCGCGCAGCCGACGCAGCAGGTGGAGAGCGTCCAGCGCCAACGCCCTGGCGGGCGTCGACGCTGGAGCGGGAGCGAGGGCGCTGCCCGCGGGGAGGAGGACCCCGGGCAGCGTGGCGAGTGGGTCGATCCGTGGCCTGTCGCCGGAGCGCGGAGCCTTGACGCGTGGTGACGTCTCGGCGGCTTCGGCCTTGGGCGGACGAGCGAGGATCGACATGACCGTCATGGTCGGGGTGCGATGTGAACGGCCGCGTAACGCCCGGTCAACGATGCGCCGCGACGCTAGGTCGGGCGCCGGAATACGTAGCCGACGCCGCGGACCGTGTGGATGAACGCCGGCTGGCCCGGATCGTCCTCGATCTGGCTGCGCAGCCAGTGGACATGGACGTCAACGGTCCGTGTCTCGCCGGCGTAGTCGTAGCCCCACACGTTCTCGAGCAGCTGGTCGCGGGTGAACACCTGACCTGGATGGCGGACCAGGAACGCCAGCAGCTCGAAGGCCTTGGGCTTGATCGGCAGCATCTCACCGTCGCGCAGGAGCCGGTGGCCGGCAAGGTCCACCTGGACCCGTCCGAGATCCACGATGGCCGGCGCCGAAACGGCCGCGGCGACCTCCGAGCGGCGGAAGAGCGCCCGGATCCGCGCCGAGAGCTCGCGCAGAGAGAATGGCTTCGTGACGTAGTCGTCGGCGCCGAGCTCGAGCCCGACGACCTTATCGAGCTCGGAGTCCTTGGCGGTGAGCATGACGATGGGCACGCCGGACTCGGCCCGGATGATCCTGGTGACCTCGATGCCGGACAGCTCGGGAAGCATCAGGTCCAGGAGCACGAGGTCGGGACGTTCCGCCCGGAAGGTCATCAGGGCCTCGCGACCATCCGCCGCCGAGACGACCCGGAATCCGTCGGCCTCGAGCGCGTCCACGAGGGTCTCGCGCAGCGTCGGCTCATCCTCGACGACCAGGATCGTGCGTGCCATCTCCCCCTGAGGATAGCGACCCGTGTTAACGACTCGTTAGAGCCACGTCAACGTCGGGCGCGTCCTGCGCCTGACCCAGGCACCCACTGGCGCACGGACCCCCGGTCGTCGGTCCGTACTCCGCCATATGGCGCCAGCCAGCATCACTCGGCGCTGTGGGCGGTCACCTGACAGCCCGATCCCGCCGCGAACCGTGCCGC
>JANOTJ010000529.1:0-1530 GCA_031416295.1 Chloroflexota bacterium | reverse complement strand
TCGGCGGCTCAGGCATCGGTCTGGCCATCGCCCGTGCCCTGATCGACGCCATGGATGGGCGGATCTGGGTCGACAGTGACGGCGCGGGCCGTGGTTCCACCTTCCGACTCGAGCTCCCTCCCGCGTAGGACGTCATCCCCTGCCCGTCTCGCCGCCGCCGACCCTCGGGCCACACGCCTTGACGAGAACTTGACCTGATGCGGCACGAAGCCTTCAGGCGCGTCCCATAGCGTGATGTCCGTCGGAAACAGACACCGCAGCGCGAAACGGAGAGGACACGATGATGTACGGACTGGATTGGGGCATGGGGGGCGGCGAATGGCTGCTGATGATCATCGGGGTCATCCTGGTGATCGCCGTGGCCGGGACGTTCCTGGCGGGCAGGCCGGGCGCCGATCGCCCCGTGGCCGAGGATGCCGCATCGCTGCTCAAGGCGCGGTTCGCCCGCGGCGAGATCGCTGCGGCGGAATACGAACAAGCACGACGCCTGCTCGGCATCTAGTCGAACGGCGACTCAAGAACGCCGATCTCAAGAAAGGAATCACCTGATGATCACGAAGCGAACGAACCTCCTCGCCGGCTCTCTCCTGGGAGGCGCACTCCTCCTTGGTACCGCGGGGCTCGTCCTCGCACAGGACCCGACCCCGACGCCGTCCCCGACCACGGGGACACCCGGTGGCATGATGAACGGCCAGGGCATGGGTGCCGGGCAGGGCATGGGTGCCGGGCAGGGCATGGGTGCCGGGCAGATGCCGGACATGACCGCGATGCACGCGGCCATGGGCAAGGACGGCGCCTTCGACCCCGAGTTGATGCAGTCGATGCACGATCAGTACCATCCGAGCAACTGATCGCACTCCAGGACGCCGGGCCCAGCGGGTCCGGCGTCCTTCGCTATCAGCCGGCTTTCATTCGGCGCTCAGGCTCGTCTCAGCGTGCGGGAGGAAGGTCCATCTCATGACACGACGCGCGCGCCCGGCAGTCGTCGCTCTCGCCGCCCTGGCGGCGATCGGCGCCTGTAGCAACACCGCGGCTCCGTCCGCCAGCCCGCCACAGTCGGCCAGCCCGCCACCGTCGGCCAGCCCGCCGCCATCGGCACAGGCATCCAGTTCGCCTGAACCAGCCGCCTCAACGACGCAGACGAGCGAGGGCGGTCAGGTCACCGTGGTCGCGACCTGGCCCGGACCCGACGCTGGCGCCGCCTTCGATATCACCCTCGATACGCATTCGGTCGACCTGGACGCGCTGGACCTCGCGGATGCGGTCCTGCCCAACGACCGGGGCGAGACGCTGACGGCTATCCCGTGGGACGCCCCGAACGGCGGCCACCACCGCGAGGGGTCGCTGGCGTTCGAGGGTGACGTTGCCCGGTTCCTGGGCGGTGCCGACTGGATCGAGCTGGTCCTCACCGGCATCGGCGACCTGCCCGAGCGCACGCTCCGCTGGGAGGTCGGCGCATGACCGCCATCACTCGCCCGCTCCGCCCGGCGCAGCTCATCGAGCCGCGTTCGGTCGCCGCCGGTGTCCTCG
>JANOTJ010000528.1:0-2586 GCA_031416295.1 Chloroflexota bacterium | reverse complement strand
CCGGTGTGGAACGTGGCCCGGGCCGCCGCGGCCCACGCCGCGAAGGCGCTGCGGGCGACCACGAAGGCGATGATGAACGTCCGCGCCGGCGCCCAGGCCGCCGGGTCGAGCACGGCCACGGCCAGGATGACCACGCCCGCGTCGCCGATGATCGAGTAGCCGACCATGTGCTCGATATCGTCCTGGATGTAGGCCGCGAGCGAGGCCAGCAGGATGGACGCGACGCCGACGGCCAGTACCACGGCCCGCGCCGCATCCACGTCCACGAGGAGCGGCGCGATGGACTGATCCGCCCAGGCGAGGGTCACCACCGCGAACGCCGCCGGGGCCCAGGCGGTGACCATGGGGAGGGTCGCCTCGGGGACGGAATCGGTGAGTCGGGCGGCCCATGCATGGACCGGGATGGCGGCGAAGCGGAGGGCCACGGCGAGGGCCATGGCGAGGTAGGCCAGCCCGAAGACCACCGGCTGGGCAACGAGGTCCGAGAGGTCGCGCCCGATCCAGGCCGACGCGGCGATGGCCATGGTCCCGGCCACGGCGGCGGCGCGCAGGACGCGCACCCCGACGGTCGCCCCGACCCGGCCGCCCATCGGCGTGATCGTCAAGAGGGCGCCGACGACCCCACCCGTGGTCGCCGCCAGCACCGCCAGCCGAGCGTCCGGCAGGGCCAGCGCGAGCGCCGAGCTGGCCAGGATCGCGAGCGTCACCGCCGTCGCATCGCGCCGCGTCCCGACGGCAGCGCCAACGACGGCCAGCACGAGGCCGCACATCGCGCCGAGGAGCAGGAAGAGGCGCTGGTAGCCGGTCGTGGCGAGGCCACTGTCGTCCATGATGAGGACCTGCCCGGCATCGATGGTCGCGGCGGCCACGACCGCCCCGACCAGGGCCACGAATCCGATGGCGGCGGCCAGGCGCTCCATCGGTCGGGCGAGGAGTGCGAGGGCCGCCCCGAGGCCGGTCACGAGCAGGAACGGCAGCAGGCTCACCGGCCGGCTGGCCCACGATCGCGGCCCGGCCCACTCCCTCGACCGGGCTCATTCTCGGGTGTCCGTTCGAGCAGGTGGGCGTCTGGCGCACGGCGCGTCCGGACCGGCGTCTCGGGTGCGAGGTCGAAGCCGCCCGGCGGGTCGAGCCGAGCGCTCCGACCCAGAGCTGCGACCACGGCAGCGACCGAGATCAACAGGAGCGTCACGAGCAGCTGCTCGAGCGGCCCCGGCGTGCCCCCCAGGGCGGATCGCACGAGCAGCCCCGAATCGAGCAGGAGCAGGCAGCCGATCCCGACCCGCAGGACATCACGACCGGTGAGCACCGGGAGGACCGCCAGCGCGGCGACCGCAAAGCCCGCGGCACTGGCCAGGGCCGGGCCGCCGGCCGGAGCGCCCAGGCCATGCGCGAAGAAGCCGACGATGCTGGCTGCCGTGGCGACCAGCATCTCGGCAGGCCAGCCGATGCGCGAGCCCCCGGTCGAGGCGTGGGCCAGGCGCGCCGACCGGTCGTCGCGCGCCGCGACCCACAACAGGTAGGTCGCAAGGATGGCCCCGAGGAGCCTCGCCGCCAGGCCGACCGGGTCGGCGACGGGCTCGGCCACGACCGGCGAGACCAGGAGCACCACGGCCAGGGCCAGCAGCACGGTCCGAGCGTCGCGGCCGCTGACCGCCACGACCGAGCCCGAGATCACCAGCAGGGCGGCCGCGGCAAGGATCGGGTTCATGGTCGGCCTCGACCGGGCTGCCGGGCCAGGCAGCGGGGTGTCGCGGGTGCCGCGCGGACCACCGCCGCGGTCATGGGGCGGTGGTGTTCAGGTCCGGGTAGGTGGGCGTGGGCAGGACGCCGAAGGTGTCGAACGGCCAGTAGCGTAGCCATGCCCGACCGATGACCTGCTCGACGGGCACGGGCCCGAATGTCCGCGAGTCGGCCGAGTCCGACCGGTGGTCGCCCATCAGGAAGAGGTCGCCGTCCGGGATCGTCCACGTCGCCTGATCACCCCCGACCGTCGTGGGCTGCGGGTCGCCGTTCCCGTCGGCGAACAGGTACGGCTCGTCGAGGGCCACGTCGTTGATGTACACGAGCCCGTCATCGCGAATCTCGACGCTGTCGCCGCCCTCGCCGATGACCCGCTTGATGAACGGCGTGCCGCCCTGGTTCCACTCGATCGGCGGCGTGAACACCACGATATCGCCGCGCTCGTACGGATCGAAGCGCGGGGTCAACTTGTCGACCAGCACGTACTGCTCAGGCTCCAGGGTCGTCTGCATCGAATCCTGCTGGACCTTGTACGGCTGAGCCACGAAGTTCTGGATGACGAAGAAGATGATGAGGGTCAGGACGAGCGTCTCGACGATCTCGAGGAGACACCCGAGGGCGGGTCGTTTGGTCACAAGTCCGGCAGTATAGGGGCGGAGACCGGGCACCGCCGCCAGGCCCTCCGATCCGGTCGGGCAGGTCCTGCGCAGCCCGGGTGGACCGTCGCCGGAGACGTGCACATCCACGGCTGTCGGCTGAGTTTGACCCGCGAAAGTGTGGCGCGATACACTCGCCGCGGCCTGCAAGGTCCCAGCCCCCGGTGGATACCGGCGGGACGGCAGC
>JANOTJ010000527.1:0-6097 GCA_031416295.1 Chloroflexota bacterium | reverse complement strand
AGCGTGTCCGCGGTGGACTTCCTGATCCGCACCCACGGCGAGGATGCCCTGGTCGCATTGATCCGGTCGTACGCCGAGGGGCGGACCGACGACGAGGCGTTCACGGCGGCGATCGGGATGGACGTGGACGCATTCAGCGCGGCCTGGCTGGACGACCTCGAGGCCGACGCGCCCACGCGCCACGGGCCGCAGCCGGCGCCCGCCGGTCCCGTGCCCGCGGCCTGGGCCGACGGCGGCACGCCCGGTGCGACCAGCCAACATGGAGCCCCGACGTCGGCCGCATCGGCCACGCCGGGGAGTGGCACCCCGGGGGCGCCTGCTGGTCCCGTTGACCCGGTCGGGGAGAGCAGCTCGGTCGCCATCCTGATCGTGATCCTCGGCGTGCTGATCGCCCTGGGCGCGGTCGTCCTGTGGCGTCGCCGGCGGCCGCCGCCCGACACGCCCCAGTCCGCAGCGCCGTGACCACGACCCGCCCGACGGTCGGCCTGCGGCGATGACAAGCCTGCCCGATCGGGTGCGCGCGATCCCGTCGTGGCAGATCACGCTCTTCGTGGCGCTGCTGGCGTTGGGCTTCCTCGTCGCGGCCCAACTCGCGACCGAGGCGCCCCGGGTGCGCTACACGACCCAGGAGCGTTCCCCGCTCGTCGAGACCGCCACCGAGCTCCGGGGCCAGCAGGACGCCCTCAAGGCGGCCATCCTCGACCTGCGCTCAAGGATCCAGACCGCGGAACTCGAAGGCACGGGCTCCGCCACCACGGTCGTCGACCTCAACGCGCAGCTCCAGGAAGCACGGATCGCCGCCGGGCTCATCCCGTTGACCGGCACAGGGCTCGTCCTCCAGCTCGAGGATTCGCTGGAACCGGTCGGGCCGGGCGCCAACGAGGCCGACTACCTCGTGGGCTCGCTCGACCTGCGCACCGTCGTCGAGGAGCTCTGGGCAGCCGGTGCCGAGGCCATCGCGATCAACGGGGAGCGCATCACGCCGACCACCGCGATCATCGACATCGGCCCGTCGGTGCTGGTCAACTCGGCCTACCTCGCCCCGCCCTACCAGGTCACGGCCCTCGGCCCGACCGATCTCTACGCACGCCTGAGCGTCGCGCCAGGCTGGGTGGACCTGATCATCGCCCGAGCCCAGACATATGGCATCCGAGTCCAGTTCGCGGAGCCCGAGAGCGTGGACATCCCGGCCTTCGCGGGCACGGTCACCCTGCGCTACGCCCGGCCCGACGCGTCGCCCGCGACCACGCCGTCCGCGGAACCCGAGGGCTGATCGTGCATCGACGTCGCAACCAGCTGACGATCGCGGCCGTGGCCTTCGTGCTCGGCCTGCTGGTGATCGTCCAGCTCCGGGCGCAGGCCGGAAACACCGCGTTCGCGGGCCTCTCGTCGCAGGAACTGACGGTCCTCGTGGCCAACGTCAACGCGCGCAACGACCAGCTGCGCCGCGAGGTCGCAACGTTGGAGCGTGAGCTCGCCACGCTGCTCCAGAACGAACAGCGCGGCGAGGCCTCGATCGATGAGTTGCGCGCGGACCTGCGCCGCGTCCGCCTGTACGCGGGCATGGACGCCGCGGTGGGCCCGGGCGTCCGGCTCGCCATCCGCGGCCCCATCGACGGCAGCGGCGTCGAGGCCCTCGTCAACGAGCTGCGCAACGCCGGAGCGGAAGCGCTCGCGATCGACGACACGCGGCTCGTGCCGGGCGTCGTGGTCCGGGGCGCACCGGCCGATGTGACCGTCGACGGCCAGGTCCTTGGCGATCCGTTCGAGATCATGGCCATCGGGGCATCCGACAAGCTGACCGGCTCGTTGACCCGTTCGGGCGGGATCATCGCCCAGCTCGCGGCCACGCAGCCCGACGTGATCGTCGAGGTGATTCCCGTCGACGTCGTGCACGTTCCAGCCACCGGACGCGATCTGACCCCGGCCAACGGCCGACCACGGCTCTGATACCCTGCCCGCCGTGCCGGCCCGACCCGTCCTTGCGCTGCTCCTCGGCGACGTCGTCCGTCTCCGGCGTACGCACCCGTGTGGCGGAGACACCTGGCGCATCGATCGCCTGGGAGCGGACATCGGCCTGCGCTGTGCGACCTGCGCCCGGCACGTGATGCTCGATCGGGCCGTGCTGGAACGGCGACTCGCGGGCTTCGTGGAGCGTGGCGGTCCGGCCCTCATCGAGGCCGTGGAGCGGGGCGTCGCCGACTCGTGAGCGAGATGACGGGGGTCGACGTGGCAGGTGAGGACGAGGAGGCAGGACCGTCGGACGCGGCCGCAGTCTTCCGCAACCCGGCCTTCCTGCGTCTGTGGTTGTCCCAGCTGGCGACCCAGATCGGCGGCAACATGGTCCTCTTCGGACTGACCGTGATCGTCGCGGACGGCGGTTCCAACACCGCGGTCAGCATCCTGATCCTGTCGTTCCTGGTGCCCGCCGTGCTCTTCTCGGCGGTCGCTGGTGTGTACATCGATCGGGTCGATCGACGGCTCGTCCTGATGCTGACCAATGTCCTGCGCGGCGTAGCGATCGTCGCGTTGTTCCTCGTGGGCACGAACTTCCTGCTCATCCTGCTGCTCAACGTCTTCGTGTCCACGGTGACCGTGTTCTTCGCGCCGGCTGAGCTCGCGATGATCCCCCAGGTCGTGCCGCGCAAGCAGCTCCTCGCGGCCAATGGCATCTTCATCCTGACCCTGAACGCGGCGTTCGCGCTCGGCTTCGCGCTGCTCGGACCGCTGGTCATCAACATCACCAGCCCGGAAGGCGTCATCCTCGTGGTGGCGGTGCTGTACTTCGTCGCCGCGCTGTTCTGCTTCTTCCTGCCGCCGTCGCCGCCGATCTCGAGGCCGGTCGAGGGTGCGCATCCGATCGGCAAGACCCAGGAGGCGATAGCCTCCACGATCAGCCAGCTGCGCGAGGGCCTGGGCTACATCCGGGCCCACCGCGAAATCGGCTGGTCGCTGCTGTACCTCGGGATCACGGCTTCGCTGGTCGGTGTCCTGGGTGTGCTCGGACCGGGCTTCGCGCGGGACGCCCTGGGGCTCGAGACGAAGGACCTGGCGGTCATCGTGCTGCCCCTTGGCGGGGGAATCGTGATGGGCATCCTGCTGCTCAACGCCTACGGCAAGTATCTGCCCAGGCGCCGGGTCATCGAGGGCGGCACGATCACCCTGGGCGTCTTCGTGACCCTGCTCTCCGTGGCCGGCCCCATCTCGCGTCAGCTCCAGTCGGCCGATGCCGCGGCGGGCCTCGTGGACCTGTCCGCGATCACCTCGCTGCTGGCCATCGTCGTGGTCATCGCGTTCGTCGCCGGCGTGGCCTATGGCTCCGTCGCCATCCCGGCCCAGACCCAGCTCCAGGAGGACCTGCCCGAGGAGGTCCGAGGTCGCGTGTTCGGGATCCTGAACATGTTGGTGTCCGTATCGTCGTTCCTGCCGATTATCATCGTCGGACCCATCTCCGATGTCGTCGGCACGACCGCGGTCATCTTCGCGGTCGGTCTGACCATCCTCATCGCGGGTATCGCAAGCGTCCTGTTTCGGGCGCCGAGTCCGTCCACGATCGGGATCAACGCGGACCCGCATGTCGAGGATCCGATCGCCGCGGCCCTGGGTGCCGACCGGCCGCGCTGGCGGACCGGCGACCGGGCGGCGTCAAGCCCTGTGGACCCAGGGTCGGTCGGACCGGCCGATCCAGCCGACCGCGACTGACCGGCGCATCACTTCTCGCCGACCCGCTACCCTGACCGCCTGATGCCTCTCGACGTCCTCCTTACCGGCCGCATCGCGACCCTCACCGGCGCGATGGGTTTCGGCTGGGTGGAAGCGATCGGGATCCGTGCCGGGCGGGTCGCCTTCGCCGGTTCCGCGGCGGACCTCGAAGGGCGGGCGGACCCATCCACCAAACGGATCGCCCTGGCCCCCGACGAGGTGGCCGTCCCGGGCCTGACCGATGCGCATCTCCACCTGGCCCAGGCGGCCATCGCGCGTGGGCACCTGGATCTGACCGACGCACCGACGCTGGAGTCCGGCCTTGCACGGATCCACGACGCGCATGTCGTGGGCCGTGGCCCTGATGCCTGGCTCGAGGGTCATGGCTGGGACGCCGACCGCTGGGGCGGCTGGCCCACCGCCGACGACCTGGAGCGGGTGGCGCCCGGCCGGCGCATCGCGCTGTGGGCTCATGACCATCATGCCCTGTGGGCCAGCCATGCGGCCCTGGCCGCAGCCGAACTCGGCGACGGCGACCCGCCGGGCGGTGTCATCCGGCGCGATGCGTCCGGGCGACCCGAGGGCATCCTGTACGAAGCGGCGACGCGGCTCGTGACCATCCATGTCCCGCCGCCCGCGCCCGACGCGCTGGCCAACGCCATCGTGGCCGTCGGTCGTGAGCTCGTGGCCCTCGGGGTCGTGGCCTGTCACGATCCGGGCGGCGTCGCCCCGGACCCCGATCTCACCTACGACATCCCGGTCTACGCTCGCCTCGCCGACGCCGGCGATCTTCCGGTGCGCGTCCATGCCTGCGTGCGAGACGATGCCCTCGAGGCAGCCATCGCACAGGGCCTGCGCAGTGGCACGGTCCTCGGCGCGGACCCGAACGGCCGGGCCAGGGTCGGCTGGCAGAAGTGTTTCGCCGATGGGTCGCTCGGTTCGCGGACCGCGGCGCTCCTGGAGGATATCGAGCCCGAACCCGGCCGGCCACTCCCGCCCGATCGCCGGCGGGGCGTCTGGATGACCGATCGCGACGCGCTTGCCGAGCGCGTGGCCCGGGCGACGGCGGGCGGCATCACCACGACCATCCATGCCATCGGCGACGCGGCCGTGCGGGTCGCCCTGGACGTGCTCTCGGAGGGCGCGCGCGAGCAGCCGTTGATGCCGAGGATCGAGCATGTCCAGATGCTCCATCCGGCCGATCGGCCACGATTCGCGGCCGCCGGGATCGCCGCCAGCGTCCAGCCCGTCCACCTCGGTTCGGACGCCCTGATGGCCCGACGACTGTGGGGCGAGCGTGCCGAGGCCGAGGCCTATACGTGGAAAGCCATCGCCGATACCGGGGCCGTGATGCCCTTCGGCACGGACGCTCCCGTCGAGCCCATCGACCCATGGCCGGGCCTCGCCCTCGCGGTCCGCCGCGAAGACCTCCGTTGGCCAAGCGGCACGCTGCCGTATGCGCCCGACCAGGCGCTGACGCTCGAGCGCGCGCTGCGCGCGAACTGTGTGGACCCGGCGTTGTCGGCGCGGGAGCTCGATCGCGGGCGACTCACGGTCGGACAGCGCGCCGACATCGTGATCCTCGACGCGGCCGTCATCGATGCGCCGGTGGAACCGGGCGGGCCGTTGAGCACTGCCCGTCCGCGTGCGGTGCTGATGGATGGCCAGGTCGTCTTCGAGCGCTGAGCGACCTTGTCAGTCCGCGCTTGTGAGCGTTGCCAGGTCGCGCTGGCGGCGCGCCTCATACAGCAGGATGGCGGCACTGACCGACACGTTGAGGCTGTCCGCGACGCCGCGCATGGGCAACCGGACCGCCTGGATGTCGGGGGCGGACCAGGCCTCTGACAGGCCATCCGCTTCAGAGCCTACGGCGATCGCCAGCGGGCCCGTGAGATCCACCTCGGTGTAGGCGTCGACACCGTCCACCCGGGCCGCCACGATCCGGATACCCCGTTCACGCAACCAGGCGATGACCTCATCGGGGTCGGCGGCAGCGGTCTGGACGGCGAAGACCGTGCCGGCGCTGGCCCGGATGACGTTGGGGTTGGCGAGATCCGTGGCCCCGGCCGCCGCGATCAGCGCATCCGCGCCGGCACCATCGGCGCTGCGCAGGACGGCGCCCACGTTGCCCGGCTTCTGCACGTCCTCGATGACCACGATGAGCGGCGCCGGGCTGATCCGGAGGTCCGCGAGGCGGGCGGACGCGACCGGGATGACCGCCACCAGTCCCTCGTCCCGATCGCCGAACGCGACGCGTCCGAAGGCAGCCTCGCTCACGACGACGATGGGCACGCCACGCGCGCGCAGCAGGTCGAGTGCCACCCGCGCATCGACCCCTGCGAGGCGCGACTCGCACACGAACGCCTCGACGACCTGCACCCCGGCCTCCAGCGCT
>JANOTJ010000526.1:0-2519 GCA_031416295.1 Chloroflexota bacterium | reverse complement strand
TCTCGCGCGCGACGGAGGTGGTCGTCCTGGCGACGACCAGGAGCGGCTCGGATCGGCCCGCGTTGCGGGCCTCAATCGAGTGGGCGATCACCGGGTCGACGTGGGCCTTCTGCTCCACCCTGAGGATGAGGCCGGCGTCCGAGAACCGGAGGCTGCCGTCGTCGGCGGCGCCGGGCAGCGCCTCGCTGACCACCGGGGCGCCGGGAAGCTCTCGCAGCAGGGTGACGGCCCACGCGGCGAGTCCCTCGTTCTTAACAGAAGTGGCGTTCTTCACACTGCCTGTAAAGATAGGCCGAAGTGTAACGATGTCAAGGGCGCTCGGGACTCTGGCGACGCCGCATGCTGGTAACTCCCATCAGCACATGCTCGGCCGGCGCCCGTGCGCCACCGGCCCGAGGTACCCGATCAGTGGATGCGGCCGGTGATCCGCTCTTCACGTTCGCGCCCGCCAGCCTCGCGTCCCAGTTCGGCGAACCGGGCGATCCCGGTCTGACGGAAGGTCTCGAGCGCGGGATCCGTCGGCGCCGGCTGTGCCTCGAGGGCTGCGCGTAGCGTCTGGTAGTGGTTCGACTCGGGACCCGAGTGACCGAGATCCATCAAGCGCAGGACATCGCCCGAACCCGCACCGTGGCGCATCAGGACCGGGGCCCAGGCGATCGCTTCTGCGGCGCTGATGCCATCCCGGTTGTCGCTCATCAGCGCCGAGAGGAGCTGGCCGATCGGCACCACGCCGCCGGTCAGGAGATCGTCGGCCCAATCGCGTTCATCGCCCAAGAGGTGCTGCAGAACCTGCCCGCGCTTCTCGTCGGGGGTCTGTCGGACGAGATTGTCGCGATTGGCCCGGGGCATCGAGGAAAGGTCGAGCTCGTGGACGAAGGCCAGGCGCCACAGTGGTGTATCGCCTGCCACCTGGGCGAGCACCCAAGAGGCCGCGAGCTCGGGGTCGTTCGTCGCAAGGGCATTCAGGTGTTGGCCCAAGTGGTAGTTATCGTGGTCGGCCAGCGGCGCGTCGAGGAACGCAGCCTTCCACTCGGTATATCG
Source organism: Chloroflexota bacterium (assembly GCA_031416295.1). Lineage (GTDB taxonomy): Bacteria > Chloroflexota > Limnocylindria > Limnocylindrales > CSP1-4 > SPCO01. The sequence goes on along the minus strand of JANOTJ010000526.1, from coordinate 1,478 downwards.
GTCGGGGGGCAGAGTGGACGGGCTGCCCGCACCTGACGCCGGAAATGCGAGGGCGGCGGCCGCGCGCACCTCCGGTGCGGGATGTGTGAGCAGGGCGTGCAGGACCTCGACGCTGCCTCGGGCGTCGTGGCTGTGTCGAAGCGCCGAGAGCTCGGCCAGGCGCGCCTCATCGGGTCGCAGCTCGATTGCCGCGCGCTGCGCCACCTGCGGGTCGACCCCAGGATCAAGGGCCACGCTCAACCCGAGCCATCGCTGTGGGCCCGCAAACAGCTGCGGGAGCCAGGCGGGCTCGCCCGTCGCTCGGGTGACTGCTCTCCTCACCAGCGGCCCGATCTCGGACCGGATCCCCGCGTCAAGGGCTGCCTGCACGGCGGCGTCGAGATCGCCCACTCGTTCTCCGTAACGGTGCATGGCCGTCGACCCGACGGGCTCGAGGTCCGTGCCGGCCAGGGCGGCCTCGGCTCCCCACTGCGCCACTCGCGCCATGACGGTGGTCGGCGTCTCGGCCAACCACCGTTCGACCAGGCGATCGACGGCATGACCAATGTGCTTCGCGTTGTCGCGCAGGACGTGGGAGTGCCACCCCATCGCCAAGAGTCGGAACTCAGGATCGATCGGCTGTCGTGGGCCGACGCCGATGTCCCTGCGCAGTCGGTGTAGCGCGAGCTGCAGGCCGGGCCGAGTCCACGCCAGCGTTGTGAGGTCCGGGACGATGTGGTCAATCACGGCCGCCGCGGTGGCGGACATCTCCGGCGTCGGGACGGCATCGGCCCGTGCTGGGAAGCCTCGCTTGACCTCACCGAGCTCACGGAGGGCCGCAGACAGCAGGACGAGCGCTCGCGTCTGAAGCAGCGGCAGCCGTGCCCGTGCGTCCGGCCACAACTCCTCCCCAATGGCTCGGATGTGCGCCTCGCTCTCGAACCCGTAGGCCAGGTGGATGGTCATCGGTGAGCCGGTGTCGGAGTACGCGCCATCCACGTGCGGATCGAGCTGATGTGCCACAACCCGGGCCCAGATCTCTTGACGGGCCGGCGTCGGGTCCGCCTCCAGCCATGCGTTCGCTGCCGCAAGCACGCGAGCGCGCAGCTCGAACGTCGTTCGACCGTGAGGGTCGACCTGCCGCCCTATCTCTCCGAGGATCCGAACGGGGTGATCAGGAGCGGAGTGCTCCTGCCGGCTGTCGCCGATGGCGGCCGAAAGCAACGGGGCGATGGCCTCGGCGCTCAGGAAACGGGCGGTCGATCGTCATCGACGAGGCCTCGCTCGCGATCGTCCGCCGCGCCTACGAGCTCGCGTCGGCCGGCCTCACCGACCGCGAGGTCGCCGCTGCGACGGGGCTCGCGCCGACGCACGTCGCCGAGGTGCTCACCAACCCGTTCTACGCGGGGCGCCTGCGGACCGGCGAGCCGTCCGCCCTGGGCGCGCTCGTCGACGGCGGGACCTGGGAGCACGTCCAGGCGATGCGGGCGAGATACAGC
>JANOTJ010000525.1:0-2584 GCA_031416295.1 Chloroflexota bacterium | reverse complement strand
GAGCCTGTTCGCGGCGCGGGAACGCGGATCGTCGACCCGGGCCCGTGGCGCCTTGCTGGCCAAGGCGCGCGACGCATCGGCCGCTGGCGATGCCCGGGCGCCGGCCGCGCCTTCGCCGAGCGACGCCCCGACGGCCGCGGCTCCCCAGCCGGCCCAGCCGGCAACCACCCAACCGGCTACTACCCAACCGGCCACGCCCGCGTCCGCCAGCGCCGAGGGCGACGACACGATCAGCCGCCTGCGCGAGGCCAAGCGCCGGGCGCGTGAACGCTGAGGGCGACCGCCGCTGGTCCGTCGATCAGCTGCGCGGCAGCGCCCCGGTCCCGGGCGGCAGGTCCTCGATCTCCGGCTGCGGGCCCTCGTCCAGCCAACGCCGGTCTCCGGCCGACGCACGCCCTCCGGACCCACGGGTCCGCTGCGATCCGACGATGCCGCTGATGCCCGCCGCGAGCAGCAGGACGGCGGTCGCGATCGCCGACCATGGGAACTGCCGGTAGTCCACGCCGCCGACCACGGTCACCTCCCGGGTCGTGACGTTGCCCGCCGCGTCCGTGGCGCTGATCCGGAACGTCTGGGGCCACGGAGCAAGTGTCGTGCGGATCGCGAATCGGCCGCGGCGATCGACATCGACCCGTCCCCTGCCGTCGACGAGCACGGTCGCGCCAGGCTCGGCGACGCCCGGGATCTCGGCCTCGACCGGCCACAGTGGCGTGCTGAACGGCGCGTCGACGCCGAGCGTCGGTGGCGTGCTGTCACTGCCGACCAGCGCTGCGGCCTGGATGCCGACCTCGCCCCACTCATTGATCGGTACGACGGTCACGATCCAGCGACCCGTGCCGGGCTCATCCACTCGTGACGGACCGAGGTCGACGCGGGCGAAGCCGCCGTCGCGACCCGACTCGCCGCCGGGGGGCACAGCCACGCGGGCAACCAGGCGCCGTTCCGAGCTCGACGCGGCCGAGCGCAGGATGTCGTCGTTCGTCACGGCAGGCTCGGTCGCATCGGCGGAGGCGCCAGTCACGCCGACGAAGAGGCGGGCACCCGTGAAGCCCGGCAGGTCCACCGTGCCCCCGGGACCCGCGACACGCTCGATGGTCGCGTGAGGGATCGGGAACTCGCGGAAGTAGGTGGCGTCTGCCGCGCGCACTTCGGACAGGACGAACGCGACCGACGGCCCGTGCCGCCACCAGCCCGGGATGTCACTGGCCGCCGGCGTCGGCGCGGTTGGCAAGCGCTCATCCCACTCGATGCCCGCGGCGAGGAGCAGCCGTCGGCCGGAACCCTGGCCGAACAGACCGAGCGGCCGCGACGCGATCCAGCTCGGACCGGCCCGCAGCGTGGTCTCGCCACAGGGCAGGATGGCCGCCGGGATGAAGACATCGGCGCAGCCCGCAGGGTCGACGGCCCCGCTGAACGCCACCGGCGGTGCACCATCGGCGGCTGCGCCTTCCGTCGCCGCGATGATGCGCTCCCAGCGCGGACTGCCGATCGTCAGCCGCTCCACGGACGACATCGTGAGGCGCTCGAATGACGACCCGGACACATCGAGATCCGGGCCGACGGTCGCCATCGACACTCGTTGATCGCCACCCGTCGCGTCCAGCCAACCGACCACGCCACGGCCCCGGCCTGCATCCGGGCCGAGCGCGACCAGGGGCAACGCCGAACCGGGTGCGAACGCGCGTACCGCCCACCCATCGACGGGCGCGATGAGGGCCAGACCGACCGCGCTACGGGCTACCAGCTGGTGGCGTCCATCACCGTCCGCATCGAGACGCAACGGCGCGCCAAGGGACCCGCGCGCGACCGCTGCCGGCTGATCGAACAGGATCGAGCCATCCAGGAGGCGGAAAGCCATGATCCGCGCCTCGATGGCCAGGTTCGGTGACGCCGCACAGTCGGGATAGGCATAGGCGAACAGGTCGTCGCCCGGAACGTCGTCGAAGCGCCCGATGACCGCGCCCGCGATGCGTACATCGGCCAGGGTTGTCAGCGCCTCGACCGCGAGCGAACCGGGATCGAGGGCCATGATCGTCGTGCTCCGGCACGTGCCGTCGGCCCGCTTGGTGCGCGCCGAGGCCAGGACGAGCGATGGTCGCCCATCCCCATCGATGTCGGCGAGGCCCGCGTCATCGACATGGAATGGGACGCGGACCGGCGTCGAGTAGGCGATACGGTCGTGGCCGGCGCCGGTATCGACGTGCACGACGGTCAGGTAGGCTGCGTCCGCGGACGACGCGTTGGCCACGAGCGCGACCGAATCGACATCGAGGGACAGCATCCAGGGGGTCTCGAGCGCAGCGTCGGGCACGCTCACCCCGGCGTCGGACGGCACCAGGACGATCTCGGCCGAGGCCCGCTCCATCCACACCCCATCGCGGCGGATGACCGCGACCCGGACGGCGCTCGGTGAGGGTCGCTGCTCGTCGATCACCAGGAGGCGTGGCGCATCCGAGCCTTCGGACGGAGCCAGGAAGCGCACGTCGACCATCGAACGTTCCAGTCGACTCGAGGCCTCGGGCGCGTCGACCGCCCTGGCGTCTGGCGCACTCGTGAGGATCACGCAAAGGGACAGGGCCGCGAG